>NZ_CP046703.1:3062500-3362500 GCF_009873495.1 Nostoc sp. ATCC 53789
TGACACTCAAAAATTTTAGCTATCGCTGGTACATTCCATCCTTGGGCATTTAATCGAATTATGTGGGCACGCTCTCGTGTCCGTTGAGGAACTGTTGTCGCTGACCGTAACTCCAAAAGCGTCAAATCTTCTAAATCTGTTAATCTAACTCGCAATGGAGCAGACATCTCGTAGAACCTATTTTTTAGACCTTCTCTATCTTATATTTAATTGTAACCACCTACTTACATCTCC
Source organism: Nostoc sp. ATCC 53789 (assembly GCF_009873495.1). Taxonomy (GTDB): domain Bacteria; phylum Cyanobacteriota; class Cyanobacteriia; order Cyanobacteriales; family Nostocaceae; genus Nostoc; species Nostoc muscorum_A. The sequence goes on from NZ_CP046703.1 coordinate 3,062,735, forward strand.
AATACATTCATTCAAATTGAATTAGTTGTTTACAAATTCGAATCTTCAACCATGAACAACATCGCTCAATTTTGTGTTTTGGTCAGGTGAATAGGATAGCAAGTATTTTAAGTGACAGTCTGCCGCTTCAATTAATTCTTGAATACGTCCACCTTGATGAAATATGGCATCATCTGTAACTACTATAGTAAAAAGAAGTAAACAGAGCGAATAACTTCACATTACAACAAGCAGCAATCATATTAACTAGCCCTTATCTCCTCGCACTTTTAACGTAAGTACTCAACAGACAGTGCCTCGTAGTAGCTCCGCTTCGTCGTCAGAATTATGTAAGCCAAGTATGGGAGGTTGAGAATCAATGCCATACTCAGATGCGTTAAGCTTTATCGCCCTCCCCCTGTCCTTCTATGCCCTTCTCCCCTTGTGGTGCAGACATGATTCGCTTTTGCTGTTCTTGTAACCAGGTTTCAAAGAGTTCATTCAGTAGTCGGACTTTCATAAATTCATCTAGTTGTGCGGGGATAAATTTTTCCAGCCGCAAAATCACGAACCACTCGGCGATGCGGGTAGGGGGCAATATCTGACCTGGTTGACTGCTAGATAGCATTTGCACCATTACCGGATGTAGTGCATTCAGTTCAATCGGACCTACTAAGCCGCCAGTTTGGGCTTCTGGCCCGAGCGAATATTCACGCGCCAAGTCAGCAAAAGAATTTTCTTTTGCCTGAATCCGAAAGTAAAGTTCTTGGGCAATTCCCACATCCTGGGTTCGCAGTAGGGAATAAATTACTTTGTCTAGTTTTGCTTTGGACTGAAAAAAGTAGGATTCCAGTTTATTACCCCAAGTGGCTTGCTTGAATTTTTCAATTTTAAGCTTACGAGTTGTAATAACTTCTAGCTGTTCGGTAGTTAGCCCTTGATGTGCCATCCAAGCCTGGATGTCTTCTTCATTTTTGAACTGTTTTTCAACGTAAAACTGCTGTTTGGCTTGGGCTATTTCCTCAGGTGTACACTCTATTGCTATCTTCTCGGAGCGGGAATTTTGCTCTATGGCCTCATCGATGATCAATTCTCTCTGCAACTGTGGCAGCATTTGGTAATTTCCTAGCAAGGAAATCAGCTCACTTGCTGTGATTGTACGATTACCGATTTGGATCGCTTCAGTCATTAGCTTTCGGGCATCTCAATAATATCTAGTTTGTTAAAGAAGCTAAACCGTAGCTCATTCACTGGGAGCTTTTGTCTTAATTTTACCGAGTTAGGTACACTTACCTCACTTTTTCAATAATTACACACTTTAAAATATACAGATCATATATGTTTGTATAAAAGTTTTACGTAAAATAAGACAAGATTAAAAGGGATAATCCCGCTTCTAAGAAACCAGATTTTCTGAGGATTGAGGAATCAACTCAAAACCAAAAGCCTGGGCTTTTTTGTGGAGATTATTAACCATTCGCTCACGATAACGTTGCTCATAATAATCCATACCAGGATCGGTATAATCTCCTCCGGTTGTCCAAAGTTTGTAAAAAATCCGGGCAATCTTATGAGCGGTAGCAGTAATAGCTTTAGGAGAGCCAAGTCGAGAACGTAAGCGACGATAAAACGCACCCAAAGCAGAATGACTTTTACCAGCAGTTTGTGCTGCCATGCGGAAAGCATTGGCGGCGCGGTTGACTACAGGACGAGTTTGAGAACTTTTAATTTTGCCACCAGTAATGCGGCTGCCAGGGCAAAGACCAAGCCAAGAAGTAAAGTGTTTGACTGTGGGGAACCGACTGGGATCTAAACCAACTTCAGAAAGAATAATTTGTACTGTCAGGACACCAAGACCGTCAACGCGGGTAAAATCTACTCCACTCATGCGGTAAAGATGAGTACGCAAATCAAACGCAGGTTCATTACCTTGAGGTTTATGACGAATATGCTTGGGTGGAGAAAGAGGTGACTGAGAAATATCAATTTTGTCGTTAAATTGACTTAAGCACTCCTCAATCTGACGGTCACATTCGGCGATTTGGGATTGGTAGACATCATAGAGATGTAGCTCTTGTTGTAAGACGAACAAATGTTCTTTTCGGTAATCACCATTAAGCGCAGCTGCAATTTCCGCTTCACTACGTTTGACGCGATGATGTTTTTTAGCTGCAAGTACTTGCGGGTCATGTTCCCCGCCGACAATAGCACGTATGATTGTCATACCCGTAGTACCTGTAATATCACTGACTGCTTGATGCAGTTGTATGTTCATTTGAGTTAAAGCTTTCTGCATCCGTTGGATATGTACACTGGCACTTCTGATGAGACTATCACGTTGGCGGATATAGCTACGTAAAATACAAATTTCATCTTCTGGACGAAAAGAACCTGACAACAATCCATAACTGTGCAACTGTTGCAGCCATTGGCAGTCTAAAACATCTGTTTTGCGCCCAGGTAGAGTTTTGACGTGGTGAGCATTGACCAGCTTGACCTCAAAGCCACGAGTCTCCAAAATTTGAAACAATGGAATCCAGTACACACCTGTTGATTCCATTGCTACAGTCTCAACCCCAGACTCAGTTAACCAATCTGCGATCGCGTACAAATCAGCCGTGTAACAACCAAAACGTCTCACACATTCGTTGGCACGTCCTGATGGCACACATACCCAATGATTTTGGGCACCAATATCAATACCAGCAGCATTTGGGTGAATCGGATCTAGTTTAGATGCTTGATTGGGAGATTGCCGTTTTTTCGCCATTTTGGTTCTCCTAGTCTCAAATTTTTTCAAAATTGAGAGTGTGCCCTGACCCAGGTTGACGGAATTATACAGTCTTCTAAACGGGATAGCGTCTAAGCGCTTCACCAATGCCATTGCCGTTACAACCTAGAACCACGCTTTTATACGGGCGAAGAACACCATTGAGGGAGCGGTCTTAACTGTCAAGACACAATTTTAATATAAACTTTTTTTGGAGATATCTATTGGTTTCTTTCATCCATTGCGGACATAGCCTCGTCCGTCAACCGCTTTTATGAAAGTGGGTTAAAACCTAATAGCGGTTCTCGACCTGGTGAGATAAGTTTTATAAGCTACTAAAGCTAGAAAAAAAGATTTGGGTGTACCTCAGTAGCTTAGAAAAGGCTATACTTCATTGACTGTAACGTCGAAAACCCATTAATTTATCCGAGATTGGCAAAATAGGGTTATTCCTCTTTCTCTCCCAGCCAGGAGTTGGGTAAAATCTTCTAAGTGCAGGCAACCATAAATCTAGCTATTGCTAGATGCTGTAATTCTCTCAAACGCTATAATCTACATCTGTTGCACAGAGAGATTAACTTGTGGATGTCATATTAGAACGATCGCACGAATTAAAACAAGCCTTAGTTGATTTTGTCCTTGATGCTGAAGGCGAACTGGCACAAGCACTGGAAACTTATGCAGCAGAACAGTTGCGCCGTGGAAGTGGGGATAGTACACAGCAGGACTTAATCATTGATAGCTTTCTAACAGCAGGAAAAGTCGGTGATAAGTCTCCACTAGAGTTGTTTATCGAAAGCCATCCAGATTTAGAAGAGAGCGATCGCAATCTGATCAAAAGCTGGCATCATAGTTTTATTGGTTTATTTGCCATTACTAACATCCTACCTGATGGCTTTGAATTGACTAACTGGTTAACAGATAAATGCTACGTCGTCAAGCCTAATAATACCCAAACATTACAGGCAATATCTCGGTTGAGAATAGGAGAAATTTTACTAACTCGCATTTCTCCTGTTACCGACAGCTACTGGATGTTTTCTGGACCTTACACAATAATGGGTAAATTAGGGAAACCAAAACTGGCTGTAGCCATTGGCAATTTCAAAGAAAACTATAAAAGTAATCTTTACAGCGATGCTCCAGACTTGCTAGAAGAAGCTTGGCAGTCAGTAGAACAATATCATCAGCAGTTTGTGGACTTTTTTGGCACTGATGAAATCACCCTACCTGGATACCAACTTAATAAAAAGATAGGGGAATTTCAAGAAGTAATTACTGAAAAAAACTTCGCAGCCGCAGGAATTGATACTTCCAAATCCTTGGCGGAAGTGGCAGAAGCCGCTGGTATTGGAGACGAGGAAATCAAAGCAGCAGCACAAGAGTTTGGCGCTGATTCTAATGTAGTCTCTCAGTTGTTAAACAGCAAAGGCGGCAATAGCAAAATGGTTATGCCAAAGGTTGATTTACCTGCCGAACTCAAGAAAGCAGAACAGGTAACGGCTCTTTCTCATCCCCGTTGGGGACAAATGTTTTTACCAACATATAGTAAGGTACAAGCAATCTTATCAGCAGAAGACTGGCAGAGTGTTCAAGGGGCGGAAAAACTAGTTCGCTACTATCTCGAAGATAAAAGTATTAATGCCTTTATTTGGCATCGATTAGCGCAACAATATCCAACTCAATTAGAAAATGTGTTGCAAATAGTTCTGCAACGTCCAGAGTTTCACCTTGAAAGCGACTTGGATGTGATTTTGCAAGAATTCCACAAACCGATTGAGCCGGAGCTACCAGATATTGCTAGTGTACCCATACATTTGCATAACTTATTTCAGGAAGCTTTAGGAGAAGTTAACAAATCGAAACCAAAGGGTAAAGGGCAAGCAAAGCCAGCAAAGGGTTTTCAACGAGGTTAGTAACTCACCGTTCGCGTAATAGCATTCATGCTCAAAATCAAATAACGCTTCGACTCGGTGTTAGCGCAGAGTTTCTGTAGCTTCTTGTAAAAATTTTTTTGATGACATTTGGGAATGCCATAGCGATCGCCTGTTTGTGGAAAGCGTGTTTCTTTACATATCCCTTATTTCATCAAATTAATTCTCTATTAGGCGAACGGTACACAAAAAACCCCGACTTGATAGCCGAGGTGGATGGGAGAAGTCTAAATGTCGATGAGATATAGCGATACCGAAATCTGTTTTTATTAGTTAATACTAGTTAGGTAGTTAAGTTTAGTTATTGCTAAGTTATGTAAACAAATTTAACAGAAATATTACAAATGGTCAACTAGGCTTGACAAAAAATTCTGATAGCTACTACAAGAACTACTTATCAGTCAGAGTATAGGATTTTTTTAGAGATGGGGTAAACGCAATAGGCAAAATAAAACGGGTTACTGGCTAAGTACAGCTTTGCTTAAATTCGTAGCGAATTGACAGGGGTAAATTGTTGACGGTAAGGTGAGGATACGTGGACTATCCCTCAAGCATTCGGTACTATGGCTGGTCGGCAAAAAACCTACAAGGTGCAGCTAACAGAAGAGGAAAAAGAACTGTTGCAGCAGCAAGCGAATGCCCGAAAAACAGGGCAAAGCAAAGGCAAACGAGCCAAAATAATACTTACAACTGCTGAAAATTCAGATTGGACAGATGCTCAAATTGCTCAAAATATCGGCTGTTCACAAGCCCTTGTTCGGAAATGGCGCAAACGTTGGTGTCAAACTCGTAGTCTAGAAGAAGCACCCCGTCCAGGTCGTCCTCGGATATTTGAAGCAATTATACGAGCAAAAGTTACTGCGTTCGCGCTTCGCGTTGCCGCAGGCATCGCTTGCAGCAACCCAACGGATTTTGATCTTCCCTTGGCGAGGTGGAGTTGTAGCGATATTGCAGCACATCTAGTCACGCTAGGCATTGTAGTATCCATAGCGACTTCAACAGTCTGGCGATGGCTAAAATCTGAGCGGATAAAACCTTGGCGGTTTCATACTTGGATGCATCGGATTGATGATAATTTTGTTGCAAAAGCAACCCCTGTACTTAAACTGTATGCTCAGGCAAAATTTTTGATTAAAGCTGGATTCTGGGTGGTATGTGTGGATGAAAAAACTTCCATCCAAGCACGATCCGGCTTACATCCAAATATTGGGGCAGGTGTCAAACAACCAGTTCACTTTGCAGCCAGATATGCCCGAAAAGGAGCAACACATCTTTTTGCGGCTTTGAGCGTTGCTGATGGTCTGATTTATGGTTGTTGTCGCCCAACAAAAACATTCCTTGATTTTCAAGGATTTCTTTTAGAAGTATTGATACCAGAAGCCATTCGTCGGGGTATGCGCCATATTTATTTAATCCTTGACAACGGCTCTACCCATGCCCCAAAACAATTACAGGCTTGGTTGAATCAGAAGCAAAAAGAAGACGGTTGGAATTTTACGGTGGAAGTGGTCTGGCTACCAAAATATGCTTCATGGTTAGATCAAATTGAAATTTGGTTCAGCATTTTACAACGTAAATTACTGACTCCAAATGATTTTCCTGACCTCAAGACCTTACAGCAACGTATAACTGATTTCATCGTCCGTCACAATGATTCAGCCCAACCAATCAAATGGTCATATACAGTAGCCCAGATGATGGAGAAATTCGCTACGAATTAATGCAAAGCTGTACTAAGAAAGTGGGATGAAAATGAGAACCGATCTGCTTTAGAGTTAGAAAACTGAGGGATTAGCTGCATCAATCAAGGCAGTTGGAATTAAGCCAGAGATTTGAGAAGCTAGCTACTAGATCACCAAAGTCTTTACAATTCCTTTGTTAGCTCAAAAAGTATTTCTCGACCTATGACGAATCAAGCTCCTATTCCGGTTATTGTCAACGGTGCTGCTGGTAAAATGGGCCGTGAGGTGATTAAGGTAGTGGCGCAAGCGCCTGACTTAAACCTAGTGGGTGCAATTGACCACAGTTTGGAACATCAAGATAAAGACGCTGGAGAATTAGCGGGTTTAAGCGAACCCCTGGAAGTGCCAATTACCAATCAATTGGAACCAATGTTAGGGTATGTAGCTGGCGACAGACAGTCTCCTCCAGGGGTAATTGTAGACTTTACTCATCCCGATTCAGTTTATGACAATATTCGTAGTGCGATCGCCTACGGTATTCGTCCTGTAGTTGGAACCACTGGGTTAAGTCCAGAACAAATTCAAGACTTGGCAGACTTTGCCGACAAAGCTAGCACTGGTTGTCTAATTATTCCTAATTTTTCCATTGGTATGGTGCTGTTACAACAAGCCGCGATCGCAGCCTCAAAATATTTTGACCATGTGGAAATTATCGAACTGCATCACAACCAAAAAGCTGATGCTCCCAGTGGTACTGCCATTCAAACGGCGCAGTTACTAGGAGAATTGGGTAAAACTTTTAACCCTGCTCTTGTAGAAGAGACGGAGAAATTACCAGGGGCGAGGGGCAGTATAGCAGATGAAGGGATTAGAATTCATAGCGTGCGCTTGCCAGGACTGATTGCTCATCAAGAAGTTATTTTTGGCGCAGCAGGACAGATTTATACTTTACGACATGACACGAGCGATCGCGCTTGCTATATGCCAGGAGTGCTACTAGCGATTCGCAAAGTCTTAGCGCTAAAGTCGTTAGTATATGGATTAGAAAAGATACTTTAGACTTTAAATACACTATTCAGCATTCATCACTCAGCACTCATGTTAGTACCACTGACTCGCCAGAAATTTGAACAAGTTATCCCCCTAATTGCCACTGGTTTGCAGTACAAGTACTATTGGGGGAAGTTTTCAAATTTTTTGCAACGGCTGTTAATTTCTGTAGTTGCCATAGTTGTTCTATTGCTTGTGACAGTCATTTTTAAACTTGAGTTTGCTTCAATAGTATTTGTGCTGGGGGTAGTTAGCGCTTTTTTTTGGCTGTGGTATCCAGTGTTTCAAGCAAGTATGCGGAATTTGCAATGCCGCCGTTATAAGTATGGCGGCTTTTTCCGTGGTCGAGTCCTAGATTGGTGGATCACAGACCAGTTGATGGGGAAACAAGAAACAGTCAACAGCAAGGGCCAACTGGTAATTGTGGAAAACCGAGAAAAACAAATTAACTTAGAGGTGGGTGATGAAACAGGATTTACCATTGAGTTTGTAGCACCATTACGTCCTGCTCATAAAGTTATTGCTCGCGGTCAAATTGCCGAAATGGTAGTGCTGTCAAATCGTGCAGATTTAAGCAGTATTGAACAATTCAGCGATATATATATTCCCAGTCGTGACCTGTGGATTAGTGATTATCCTTATCTGCGGCGGGATTTCTTTAACGAAGTCGGTCGTCGCTTGCGTGAAGACCAACAACAAAAACCGCGTCGTCGCCGTCGTAGAGACGAGGATTGAAAAAGAAGTCAAACAATTTTGGATTTTAGATTGACCCCATACCGTCGATACTAAGGCTTGAATAAATAATTTTTAAATTTATTCTCGCGTTTAAATTCGAGGGCTTTAAACCTTTTTGAATTTTAAATCTTTCAATCGAAAAATTGCTGAAGGAGGTGGGATGATTTAATCAGTTTGCTAACGAGAGCATCCCACTTTGATGATTTTCCCTTTTAAACGATAGGTAACAGATCCACAAGCAAAACCTAACAAATCAGACTCTGCATAAGTTTGCATAGGCAGATTTTGTTTATCTAGTCGCCATTTCCAATTGCCAGATATTTTTTCTAAAGTGGGATACTTTTTTAAAAACTGTGAGTCTGCAACAATATCGTGAGTTCCCTTAAGACTTACCTTAGAACGATTAAGGTATATATTGTAATCGTAAATAACGTTTTTATTTTTATTAATACTATTAACAGCTTTGCCAGGATAAGCATAAAGAATGTTCCTTAAAATCCTGACATCAGATGAGACATTAGCAAATATTTGCCCATCTTTAATTTCGGGACTTTGATTATTTAAAACAGCAGTATTATTTACAATATCAACATGATCGCTTAAAAATGTATGAATACCTGAACCACCATTATTAAATGTAAGATTGTTTTTAACTAAAGTGCGTCCTTTATATACACCCAACTTTGAGTTATTTTGATTATTTCTTGATGTATCGATAATAATGCCATTACCATCTGTGATCTTTCCGACTGCAATCCAAGGGATGAACATGCGATTGTTATAGGTCTTGTTGTTGGTTACAAACATCTTGTATCCCCGATTTTTGTCAAAATTCCAATTGCTCAACATGGAAATACCACTGCAACCATAAACACTGTACCAGGCATTATCGAACACCACGTTATTATTTATTGTCACGTAGTCTGATTCAATGGTTGAAATGCCTGCTCCTCCACACTTGTGTACCTTGTTGTTGACAATACGTATATGGTGAGTATGACCACTTTTTCGTCCATCTACGTTGATGCAGTTTCCATTAGTGAGGGGGTTTAGTTTGTTAGTTTTCTGACTCATTGCATAATCTAGGGTTACATTGTCATTGTTCCCTATGACTTCAAGCCCATTTATCTCAATATATGACGCTCCACTGTGAATCAAAATTCCATTCCATCCATTGTGCTTAATTTTCGGACGATGCCCAGGATATGCTTTAAACTTAATCCATGCGTTTGCTTTTCCAGAGCGAGTAATAGATACTACCTGCCCATTTGGGCTTGCATTCCTGTACACTCCGTTCATAATCAGTACGGTGTCCCCAGGATTGGTCCGATTTGCTGCCTTTTGAATTGTCCTAAAGGGGGATGAATTAGAGAGTCCGCTATTTGTGTCGTTTCCAGTACCACTAACATAGTATGTTTTCGGTGTCGTCTTAGTGCTGATTAGCTGGCGACTGGATAAGATCATTTCCTTGTTAGTAGATACTTGATGGACGTTTTCAACTAAAGATACTTTTATATTTTCTCCCTTAGCCAAGAGACTCAATACTAAGGGAATTGCAAAGTATGCACTTAAGTTGAAACCTGTAATTACCACAAGAAATGGCTCCTTGTTCGGGACTACTTAACAAAAATATCAGGATATTCAGTGATTTTGAATGCTCTTTTGAATACAAAATACAATAAAGTCGACTTTCCTAGCTCCCCCGATTTCCATCTTGTCCATAAGCTTGCCAAGCCAAGTCTACCAATCCATCAACGATCGCAGCTGCGACAACTGCATTACCTTTACGACTCTCAATTGTAATATGGGGAACTAAGGAGTCTTGTAAACGCGCTTTCGCTTCATCAACATTGACAAATCCTACTGGAGTCGCAATTATCAAAGCGGGTCTAATTTCCTCAGCCTCAATTAAATCAACTAGTGCTGTTAGTGCTGTTTGTGCTTGACCAATCACAAAAATGCCCTCTGGATAACGCTTTGCTAAGGTTTCGATTCCCCATGCTGCCCGAGTTTTTTCTTTTTGAGGGCGTGTCAGAGCTTCCATGCTGCAATACACCGGATTAGCAAAGGTGTTTTGAATCTCAGATGCAATACCTACTTGTACCATCGGGACATCTACCACAATCGTGGTACGTGCGGCTAATGCTGCTGCTCCTGCTTGTAAGGCACGCTCAGAGAAACGAATCAAAGACTTATACTCAAAGTCAGCTGTAGAGTATATTACCCGCCGCACAATCTCATATTCTGCGGGTGAAAAGACATGATTTTCAATTTCATTATCAATGATTGCTAAACTTTGAGCATCAGTTACGTGCCATTCCATTTTTCTTGAGCTTTTTAAATATTAGCTTTCAGCTTATCAGCTTCAGGGATTTAGGAGTTAGGAGTTAGGAGTTAATTAAAAACTCATAACTCCTAACTCAGCACTTATAACTCATTACTAGAAGAAGGTCGGCTGAAAACAGGAGATAAGTAGGCAACCAAGACACCGATAATAAAGCCAGAGATATTGCGAACTAGAGGTAGCCAGTCGCTTGTACGTGTTACCACTGGGCCAATACCAAAGGCAATAAATAAGATCCCCCATAAAGGTGAGAAAATTAAAGCCCATTGCCAAGCAAAAACTTGTCCTTTCTCGCGGGGTTGAGCTGCAAATCCACAAATTATCCCACCAATAACTGAGGTAATCAAGGTGAGAATCCATTGCTCTCGTGGTAGTCCGGGAACAACATTGCAACCACCTTTGAGCAAACAGCCTTTAACAGATTCTAAAGCTTGCAGAATGGCTTGGTCTTCGCCTTGTTCGCGGACAAAGTACAAATTACCGAAGCGGGTTTGCAGTTCTATCCAGAATGTCCTGGGTAAAAGTTCATAAACAGCATCGCCGACGCTAAAACTGAGGATGTTACCGCCACGAGAATCGGCAACTAGTAAAATGCTTTTGTCATCCAAACCCCAATATTTTATAACTGCCCGGCCTGGGGTGCGGTCATACTGGGTCAATACTCGCAGTTTCCAGCCTGTATCGGCTTCAAACTGTTCTAAATCTTTGACAAGCTTTTCTTCTTGCAGCACAGGCAGAGATTTAGCTAAGTCTACAACTGGGGTAAAGGTGTCAGGGAGTAACTCAGGATTGTCATAAGCCAATGCTGGGGGAGAATTCATGACCCAAATTGACCCAGCCAGAAAAAAGACTGTAATAGATAGCAGAATTCGTCGCCAAAAACAAGATTGCATGGACGTTTTTATACAAATATCAACGGTAGAGGTGAACAAGTTGTTTTAAAAGAGTACGGGAAAAATGATAGTTCTTTACACTTGTTTACTTTACTCTAATCTAAGGGATCAAAGCAAAGCGTTTTTGGGAATAGGGCACTAGAGGGCAGAGGGGCAGGGAGAAGAGCGGAAAGAGATAATTTATTATTCTCCCCCTTGTCCTCTGCTCCCCGGCTTCTTTCCTTAGCCGCTAGTCCCTAGTTCCCATAACCTATCCCCAATTCAATCTTCGTCATCAAAATTGGTTTCCCAGTTAGCAGCGTCGTCGTAACCTTCGTTAGCGCGGTATACTTCTGTTTTTATGCGGCGATTTTCTTGCCTTAGCACTTCTCGTTCTCGCAACGTTAGTGGTGGTTGTTCATTGCTTGGCAAGCGATCGCTATTTCGTCTCGTCGGTTTTGGGCGTGTGAAGTTTCTCCAAGCAGCTTTCGCGCCAACAAAGATGCTGCGTGTACCTACTTGCAGATTTTGAGCCTGAATTCTTGCACTATCAAGGCTTTGATCGACTTGTTTGGCTACTTTACTGGCACTTTTGACACCTTCACTAACATCATCAGTTAAGTCAGTTATTTCCAAACCAGTTACGCGAATAGCTTCTAGAGTGGGCGGTAACTCTCGTGAGAGTGTATCAAATAGCTTTTCTGCACTGCGAGCAGCGCGTGCTAACTCTTGCAAAGCGGGTATTGCCGCCACTAAAACCGCAGTCAAGCTTGTGGCGACTAGAAGTAAGGAGAGTCCCAACCAAAACAGGGGATCAATCACGGTAATGTCATTTATGAGCGTTCTAATGGCTGGGGAAGATAATCTGAGTCTTCAGGTGATGTTTGCCGCTGTAAGATTTGGCTTTCCTTCTGAGTGGCATCTACACCTGCTGCGATCGCTTCCCGTAATCGATCTAACGTCTCATCCCAGTTTCGTAGTGCGCTGGCAGAGAGACGATCTGCTTGGATTTGCACACTCGTTGATAAATCTTCTGCCAATTCTGGGATAGCATTGGCAGATTTCTTCAAGATTTTACGCGTTTCACGCCCTGTACGTGGAGCCACGAGCAAACCGGTTAAAGCACCGATGGTAGCTCCCAGCATCAAACCGCCAATAAATACTCCAGAACGGTTATTAGACATATTGTTGTTTCTCTCCTTACACCTATTTTAGGTGTGTTTTCTCTCCTTGTAAGGCTCACCGATTTTATTCAGTTAATCTATCCTGACAAAATATCAGCCAAAAATGTTGCTTTTATTCATTAAACATTAAAACCATTAATTACTTATGATTCAAAACTCCCTGGGTTCCTTTCCGTCTGTATCTTTGTACCCTTGTGTCAGCCCTAATTATAAATGTTCATGTGAACTTGACATAACTCATTTGGCAACAGTTCTTTTCCCGGATATTAACTCTAGCCTGCGAAAATAACGTTGCCAGATTTGCTGTCCTTGCAAAAGTAGACTGACAATTTGTCGCACTTGTTGGATTTGCATTTTTAGTGCTTGATTTTTCTGCCGTAAGTTATAAATATTCTCCTGGCTGAGATAAATATTTTCGGGTGCTTTATTTAATACTGTATGAGTACAACTTTCATAAACAGTTAACGTATCTGCTATATATGCTAGCTGCTGCTTGAGTTGCCACACTCGCCAAGCCACATAGAGTAGTATCAACGAAATGAGGGTATTAACGAGGATAACTAAAATTACCATTGTTTATCTTCACCAATATCAGCTTTGAGGAATTGTTCTATATACTTGACTACGAATTTTAGATTTTAGATTTTTTTTGGGGATGAACCAAAAAATCGCCAATTCACCAATTTTGTAACAACTATATGCCCACACCTCGCAAAACCACAGCTACAATTGCCTTAGATTCATGACTCGGTTTGCGAAATCAACCCGTATGCTTAAAAAGCCCCAGTTTTACTACGTTTCACTCCTTAACCTGATAATCCTAGTCAATTTGCGACCTTTGCGGCATCTAGGCACAATGGCATAGCCCCTTCAATATCCTGTGAGAGAACTACACTACACTCCTTATTGGAAGCTCCTCAGCATCGCCTTTATTATTGTGCTATTACCTCTACCAGTTTTCCAGTCTGTCGCGTGAAGTTCACTAACATTTTGCTTGCAAAACCTCGCCAGTGCTTCAAATTGCTGGATGTGCGGTGGAGACAAGGAAAGTGGAAAAGGAAAGAGTCTATTAATTCCTCTTCCCTTATACAATTTTCCTAGCCGATGGCTTGTCCCTCTTCCCTTAACCTTCTTTTTGAAGGCTTATCCCTGGTATTTCACTAATTCGTTACTAATAATGATTACTTTTTCTCTATATCCAGTAGAAGGTAAGGATGTCAAAAAAATTACCATCAACTAATTCCTTCCGAGCCATTTTAGTTGCTTTGACAATTGGATTTATTGGGTGTGGAAATCAAGCTGCAAGAACTGCATTCACTCAAACTACCACCCCGGTAAATGAGAACCTTCCTCAAGTTGTAGCAACAACAAGTGTACTATGTGATTTAACCAAGCAAGTTGCCGGGAATACAGTTAACCTCACCTGCTTAATTGAGCCTAGTGCCGATCCTCATACTTATAAACCAAAGCCGGAAGATCGTAGAGCTATTGAGCAAGCTAATCTTATTCTCTATAGTGGCTATAATTTAGAACCAAATCTGATCAAATTAATTAAAGCCACTAAAAGCACTGTACCGAGAATAGCCGTTGGGCAACTTGCGGTATCTAAGCCACAAAAATTTCAGAAAGACGGCAAGAATTTAATTAATCCTCATCTGTGGCACAATACCAAGAATGCTATCAGAATGGTGGAGGTAATTAATAGTAATCTGAGAAAATTAGAATCTAGTGATGCAGAAACTTATAACAGCAATACCAAAAAAATTACAAATGAACTCACTCAGCTAGATAGTTGGATTAAGTCAAGAATTACGAGTATTCCTACCAAAAAACGTAAGTTAGTTACAACATCTAATGCATTGAGTTATTACGCTAAAGCATACGGTATTCCATTAGCAGGAGGATTACAAAGTATTAGTACTGACGAAAACTTAACAGCAACACGAATGAAAACTTTGGTTGCAAATATTAAACGAACTCAAGTCTCAACAATTTTTTCTGAAGCGGCAACTAACGAGAATTCACTTCAATCTGTAGCGAAAGCTGCTGAAGTTAAAATTTCTGATAGAAAGTTATATGTTGAGGGGCTTGGTGAACCAGGAACCGAGGCAGATACTTATCAGAAAATGATGATCGCCAATACACGCACAATTGTAGAAGAATTAGGAGGAACATATTTAATGTTTCAAGCGAGAGCTGCTAATTAGTTACAATTTACATTAATGAATCAGATAAACCGAAGTTTTTTAGATTACAGTAAATTCGGTTTATCAGCCTCTTTTTTCAAGATGAGCAGATGAATGTTATTTGTCTTTTAATCTGATATCAATAACAGTTGCATTGAAGTTGTAATTAAAGCCTTCCAACTCAAATGGCATTCCAATTTTAACTTTACTGTTACCTAGAACTGGGCCATTGTCAGTAACCTGGGCTTTACCATCTAGAGTCAAAAGCAAATCTGTACTAAAATTGTTGGTTTTTGGATCTGGTAATTCTTTTACACTACCATCAGGTTGGAAAACATTGACTGTTCTAGGTAGCTGTTGAATGGATTTAATTTCAATCTGCCCATAAGGTTGATTGCGGATAATCACATTAGTCTTTCCACCTTTTTTTAAACCTTGGTTAAATAATTGCTCAGGGTCACGGACATTCAAGCCACGAACTACTAAGTCTACTTCTATAGGTATTGTTTTCGCACCAACTTGGGCAACAGAACCAGAAGTTCCAGGAAAGACAAAGATGCCAAATATAACTAGCAGAATTACTAGGGCAGCACCTAAATCTAGGAGATTGATTTTGCCGAACAAGCGACCTTTTGAATCTAAAATAGCCATAAAAATTTTTCCGAGGTAATAGCGAAGTAACTGATTGTAGCAAGAAGGTTTTTGATGGAAACGGCAATTTTCCCTATTTGGTAATAACTCAAAGTGGCTAGGCATTGCGGTTATGCGACAGTTTATCACGAGTTCGTGCGATCGCTAACCCTCAAGCTTTTACCCATTAAGACTGATGCACCCAGAAAGTAATATCTCGTGTTTAAGCCTATCTCTAGAGGGAATCTCTAGACCCTCACAATTCGGTAGATTTGCTTAAGTATTAGCTGTATCACAACTCATTTGTTCTTGAGTTAAGAATGCAACTTAGAATACTTTAAATCCGTCTCATAATTTATCTCATCACTTTATGTTCTCCCGAAATAATCTTTAAAGCGTATTATGTTGAATTGGAAAGGTTTTGTTGCAAGTTACCGTGTGTGGCGGCGTAGCTGGTTTTATCCCCTAATTTCGGTGGTAGTCGCCCTGAGTTTGTGTCTGAGTACACCCTTGCCTGGAAGAACTTTAGACTTCTTGCCTCTTATATTGCAGGGAGTCCAGGTACTTCAGCTTTCTAATATATCCGATCGCCAGGAAACTGATATTGGCAAGCAGATTAATCAGCAAATACTGGGGGGTCAAGTCAAACTTTACCGGAATGCTGAAGTTAATCGCTATGTAGAACAAATTGGTCGGCGTTTAGCAGCTAATAGCGATCGCCCCAACCTTCCCTTCACCTTCCAAGTCGTTGAAGATGATGCGATTAATGCCTTTGCAACTTTAGGAGGCTATGTATATGTCCACACAGGTTTGCTGAAAACCGCAGACAATGAAGCGGAACTTGCAAGTGTCATCGCCCATGAAATTGGTCATATTGGCGGGAAGCACTTAGTTAAACAGATGCGGCAAAAGGCAGTCGCTAGTGGTTTAGCAACAGCAACTGGTTTAGATCGCAATACAGCAGTGAATATTGGTGTAGAACTTGCCTTGAATCGTCCTCGTAGTCGTCAAGATGAATTTGATGCCGATCAAAGAGGGCTACGAACCTTGACACGCGCTGGGTATGCCCAGTCTGGGATGGTTTCTTTTATGCAAAAGCTACTGAAAAAGGGTGGTTCTACTCCGACATTTTTGAGTACACACCCCGGAACTAGCGATCGCATTGAAGGTCTTAGACGCGCAATCAATTCCCAACCTAGTAATGCAAATTATGGGCTGGATAATGCTAGTTATAAAGCTAATATTCGACCTTTAGTAAGGTCTTGACGGAATGGGGAACTTGTACTGAGCGCAGCCGTTCGCGTAGCGTCTCGCAGAGAAGTATGGGGAATGGGGAATTGGGCATTGCTTATTCCCCTTATCTCCCTCATCTTCCACATCTTTCCCTCCGCCTCATCTCAAATATTGTTTAATTTTTATTGCGGCGATCGACTTTGATTTTGCCTGGATTAACGGTAATTACAGCCTCTTCTAAAGGCAGGGCACGGATATAATTTTTAAAAATGTTAACTTGATAAACTAGGTTATTCGTGACATCTAGTGCGGTCAACCAGCCACTCCGGGGATGATAAGCGCCAGTATCTATGTCTAGCCATCCCTGTCCTTGTGCCAGTTTCCCAGGAGAAACACCAGGCAGAGTAAAAGTAATTGTGTGACCGATGATAATAAGCTTATCTGGAAAGTAAGGTTTTTCGATGCTGTGAAATTCCTCTCGTATCCAGCACAGTTGATCGGCAGTTTGTTCTGTCACCGACTTAGAAGGGTCAACACCAGCATGAGTTAACCAAATATCCCCCAAGTCGAGATATGTAGGCAAACTCTTGAACCAATCCAGATGGTCATCGGGGATTGAAGCCTCGTGGTAACTGGCTACGGTAGCTTGCCCTCCACTGTACAACCATGCTTGCATCGTCGGGGAGGAAGTTTTTTCATTAGTCAGAATGTTTAATAACATCTGCTCATGATTTCCCAGCAAACATTGGTAGTTATGTCGTTTGACAAAATTAACTACTTGTGAACTATGAGGCCCGCGATCAATTAAGTCTCCCAAAAAATAGATTTGATCATCTGACGTGGGGGCGATCGCCTCCAACAAAGTCATCAAACCTTCATAGTGTCCATGTACATCCCCAATTACTATTCGTCTGGGGCTAGTTTCGCTCATTGTCTCTTAGCTTCAATAGTTTTGCTAATACTTCTGCTACAGTTTAAGCTGTCTGGTTTCCGTAATGAAAGGTAAAAATACTGAACTAAGTTTTATTTTAATTTAATTATTATTCCAGAAATAAATATTATTAATGATGATAAACATAGAGTAGTATGGATAGTCTTTACTGCTAGTAAAGAAAATTAGCAAATTCCACTCGCGTTAGCTTAAAATCTAAGCTGTTGCTGTATTTCTAACTTTTTACCTCAACAATGTCTAAAGATTTTTCTGCTGAGATTAGTTCGCGCATCTGCCAGCACATGAATGACGATCATGCTGATGCCATAGTTCTTTATGCTAAAACTTTTGGTGGTGTAACAGATGCGATCGCAGCAAAAATGTTGTCAATTGATGCACAAGGCATGGATTTGACAGCACAAGTCAATGGTGAAGCTGTACCAGTTCGCATTCAGTTTGATCATGTTTTAGTGGATGCAGAAGATGCTCATCAAACTCTGATTGCAATGGTGAAGCAGGCGCGGGTAAATGCAAAGTAGAAATTTGGAACTCCCTAAAGACCGCCATTGCGCTTCATGTTAGCTGTCACCCAGAGATAGCTACCTCTTCCTTGACTACTGCGGTATGAGGCTGGGTTTGAATAATTTCAAACTTCCAGTCTGAAGAATAATCAGGTAAATCATAGCCAACACTCTTAACATGAGCCAGCATCAACTCATCGCGTTGGTGCCAAACAGCAAATATGCTTTCCCTGCCATCATCAAGCGTTTCTAGGTCGATTTTATAAACCTCATTTACCCGTTTCAGTTTCAAGCCCAACAAATTTAAGAGTCGGCTGAGTATTTTTATTGCCGAAACCTGCTCTTTTTCTCCGACTAAGTTAATACCAAGCGCCCTTTTAATATGCTTACTATGCTGAAAAACAATATTTTTAAGCATTATTAAATCTGGATTACTCTCGGTAAACTCTCTTTCTAGTTCGAGAAATTGAAGCATTCCCAACGCTCTCATTGCTTCAACTTTGAGCGTGTAAGTTTTTAAATCTGGTAGAAAAACTTTTCCTTCACCCCAAGACAATTGCTGATGCCATTCTTGTTGATCTCTGATGTGAAAATACTCGCTTTCGTGAGTTAGATAATAATGAATTAACAGTTGACGATAATATCCTTGGTCATCTTGCAATTTCAGCCAAGGAGTAACTTCTACGCCATACCTTTGTCTGAGAACATATTTATTAATTTGGTTACGTTCTCCATCAGTTAGAGAATGCTTTCCTAATAGTTGCTCATATTCTACATAATCGATATCATTGGCATTAGCTACAGCCGTGGCTACCGATAGTTGATTTTGCTGCTTAATATCTTTAATTTTGCGTTTAATTTCTTTAGCCTTTTGACGGCTTTGCGCCCAATCTTTTTGAACTTTGACAATTTCTAAAACTAATCTTCTGCGGGTAGCTAAATCATCGGCATCAGTTGCCAAAAATGCCAGCCGTAAATCTCGAATAATATTATTATGAACAGCATTACTCCGCATCTGAATTTGATGCCCATCAGCAATCAAACCATCTTGCATCGATTGACGATAGAGGCGGATAGAAGCATTTACCCGTGCAGATAACTTGGCCCAAGTTCGCAAATGAATCGGGTCATGAACTAAAGGTAAATCGACATCTATTTTGTGTAGTGGACTAAGCAAAGCTAAGTTTTCTTTTTGATTTTCTTGATACCAGTCAGATAACAAGCGATAATTTGTACTACCACTACCAATTAAGCCAATACCTCGTTTAGCACACCAAACAACACGCGGCACATCATCTCGCACTCTCGCTAATGCTTGTCTTGCTTCCGAGTCAGGAATTACCCCTTGAAAAATGCCATAAACTCGGTCGAAATGTTGGACATCAATACTAATTCCTGTACCCAGGCTAGGCGTAACAAAAACGCCGTCATATTCAGAGATTTTTTGATTGATAGCTGCGATAAAATCAACCGCTTCATGACCAGGTGTGTTTGTAGTGTGGCTACTAACTACCAAAGTTTTAGGAAATTGCCTTCGTAATTTTTGTAACCGTTCTTTGAGATAACGTTCGATTGTTTCACAACTGTAACGCCCAGCACGACTATCAGTAGTAACATAACATTTACGTCCAGCAAGTAAATCTAATTCTAATTGGTGAATTAGCGGGGTTGGGTTCGGCGAATCGTAAAAAGTTACATCCCAACCTTGTTGAGGCTTCCATTGGTTGAGAACTACCCAAGGCGTTAATTTAATTCCTGCTAATCCCTGTAGATATTCAAGTGATACATCTGATAAATCAGCATCTTGGGCAATTACTAACCCCCCAGTTGTTAAAACTGTGGAAATTAGTTGCTGGAATAATCTTAATATTTTTACACGTTTATGTTTACAAGTATTACTGTTTAGTAGATGCCACAAAGATTGCTCTACTTCATCTAAAATTATTATTGCCCCGTGCCAATTTTCAGGATTAAGCTTCCAAATGGAATCAACACACAGTCCAAGAGATTGCTGTGGAGAGAGTGAACGGAGGATGGGAGGAGCGGGGGTAAGTGTTTTATTAAGCCTTTTATCCCCATCTTCTTTATGCGTTCCCCATTGAATACCAATTTTTTCGCACAAAAATCGTCCTAGTAAAATTCTGTGAGTAATTAATAAAACAGGTTGATTTCTAATTTTTGCTTGCTGAACAACGGCTTGCAGTGCTGTAGTTTTACCTGTTCCTTTTGCAGACTTGACTCCTACTAATCCAGAAGTTGGAAAAGGGATTTCACCTATAAAAGGTCGATTCAAGGTGAGAGCAGCAGGAATAGTTAACTCAGTATGGGGTTTTGTTTGAGCAAGATAAATTTCTAAATCTACACTTTGGCGATAAATTTTCTCGAAACTAGTTGCACCTTTCGCAACGATAAACTCATCAACCCCTTTTTCTATTCCTGGAAGTTCGATAACTTTAACAGGGCAATTTTTTTGCTGGAATAAACAACCAAGTTGAGAAATAGCATTATTTACAGCAGCAATTGTTTTAGGTTGAGTTTCAAAATCAAAACAAATATAAAAGCTACGCTTTGTAATTGCAAACGCTGCTAAGTCAGGAATTAGCTGACGACGGGTAACTTTGCCAAATTCATCTTTAACAACCCGATAACCACTGGTAATTCCGGGAATAGCAATAGCTGCATAGCCTTGTGTCAACAGTGTTGCTGCTTTTTTCACACCCTCGCAGAGAATCAGGGGAATGTTATGTTGCATCACCCATTGCCAAAAGCCTCTAGCTTCACCATCAGCAGTAATGGTGATATTTTCAGGCATGACCAGATTGTAACGTCCAGCGACTTGCTGCCACACTTGCAGCGTTACCCGCAAACAAAATACCCGCGTTGGGGTGCTGGGGGGATGCTCGTATTTGATGGACTTAGCATTGTGATTCTGTCGGGGTTGGTTTGGTTTAAAGCATCCCCATTCCATCATTTGCCAATTATTCAAAGGGTCTAGTCCCGAACACCACCAACCCCCTTCAGTAATATGAGCATAACGCTGCAACCAGCCAGCTTTCACCATTCCGGTATTCGTGCGGGGGAGTAGCTCAGAAATCAATAGATACTCATAAGCAGTTACGCCTTGGAGCGACCTAAAATTGAGTTGCACTAAGTGTAAGTCTATACCACTACTCTTGACTAATTCCTCAAGGTGTTGGGGGTGTAAATAGTGCAGATGCATAGGGAAAGACCCGGAGAGAAGACTATGAGATTAAAACATTAGCACGCATCTGTTTTTTTTCTATAAGCGAGATTGCTAGGCTTTTATGATGCTTTTTTTACTTCGTCACGGGAGACACATCGGTTAAGCGTCTAGTAGGTTATTCTGCTTATTAGATCCCCAAAGTAATAATTTTGTATTGTGATATTTGTTCTATTTTAATTTTTATTTATCAGTAAATCTCTGCGTTAAGGAATGCGATCGCTAGAGGGGTTGCTACAGGTATTGTCATAGGGTAACTTCATCTATTTCGACAAAAGACTTTACACCGAGCATCCACCTGCGATCGCGCCTCATGTTTAGGATGTGAGATATTTCAATGGATCAAATCAGGTAGGGGTAATTCATTAATTACCCCTACCGCTTTTAGTTTTGCGTAAGTTCTAACTTTTACTCAAGTAGCACGGTAACTTAAAAAGCTGATTGGAGGTAAAATAGACAACGACTTTTAAGAAAAGTTCAATCTACTTTATAAACCCTTTGCTTTTAGTTACGAATGTAGGAAATATGGCTTTGTATTTTTCAATTTTACCGTGTGCTTGTTTCATTACTGGCTATTTTTTATTAAAAAAAAGTAATAATGAAATCTCGCATTTAGTAGCTGTATTTGCAGCTATTAGCCTAATTTTGGGTTTAATATTAGCTCCCTGGCAGATTTTACTTTTACTATTAATTCTTATTCTTATCAGTACAAGCTCCGAATACTATACAAGCAAGGTAGTCAGCAGCGAAATTCAATATCCACAAGAGCCAGTTACCAAGTCTGAACCAAATTATAACTTAATCTACCGTGGGGCTTCCTATCGTCCTGACCTTGATGCCAAATCAAATGCAGAAACGATACCATTAGTAACCCCTAAATTGATCTTTCGGGGATGTACTTATTTTATTTGCGCTAATCCTAATACCCAATCGGCTGGAATAATTACACCACCAGTAACCTATAAATTGAGCTTTAGGGGAAGCAGCTATTCTATAAATAGAAATGTACACAGAGAAATTAAATAGCGAACAATATAACAAAAGTAGCTCAAATTATGTGTAAAGCCATACCTAATTTAAAGCTGGCAAAAAACTATTTTGAAAGAGACTAGCTATGAATTACACTATTCAGTTAAATCTGGATTTAAATATTTTCTTACTTCTGACTTAATCATTCCAATTTTAGAATCTTTTTCATCTTTTCTATAGTGGTAACTTGGATGTTTGATATAAATTACTGGCTTACCATGTAAATTATTACGACTTTGAAGGAAATTTTCAACTTCTCTTCCAAAAGCAATAATTACCTTTGGATTAAAAAACTCTATTTCGCGCATAAAGTGGCAGCTAAAACAGTTATTTATAGTTTTCTTTTCTAGTTTATCTTGTTCTCCAACTGTTGAACATTTAACAATATTAGTTTGCACACAATATCTAAAGACTTCACTTTGAGCAACGTCCAGTATAGTTGACATATAGTTCAATATATTTTGGTGGAAAACTAGACTGCGCTTTTCTCCTGGCTTTGTTATGACATTACCAGTAAATAACCCCCGATTCCAATCTATATGTTTTTGAGCAATATCTTTAGGTGAACCTCTATAGTAGGCAATTTCAGCGTTAATAATACGTCCGGGATTTTTGCCAACAAGCATTACTTGAATATCTTCGGGATTTATTTCTGTGTAAAATCCTCTTGGTGGAGAATCTAATGCAAGACTATTTGGTTCATTATTTAGTCGATTCATATTAAGAGTATTTGGACACTCTCTTTCTGAATTTTTACAGTTGACTACTGTTGCGTAGAAATTGATAACTTGATTCATTAACTTATATGGTGGCCTATTAAAAACTATACTGAACTGATCTGACTACAGTTGTCCTGAGTAATACTACTAAAAAATCGTTTCGCTGAAATATCAGCGAAACGATTAAAGTTAATCTCAAAATTAAAAATAGCTAACTTGCTAAATTAAGCTCCAACAGCTTCTTTCGCGGCGTATAATACCTCAGCACTGATTTATTTGAAACCGCGATCGCAATTAAATTTATTGGTGCTGCACTAGATTTATATTCTTTTAACTAAAATTATTACTGAATAGCAGGTAAAACTTATAATTCACATTTTACAAATAGTTGCGATTATCTTCAAGCTAGACAAAGGCTTTCTTCTACTTGCTATACGTGCATATAATGGGATTATGAACATCCGTAACTGGTGAATAAAATGGCTAAAACCTTAACAATACAGTTGTCAGATGACTTAGAAAATAAATTAACTGCTCAAGCGCAAAAGCTGAATCTATCTTTAGAAGATTTAATTCTACAAGCCTTATCTCAATCAGCTAAACAAGAAAATATCTCTGAATTCGATCCAATTTTACCTTTACTAGGTACATTGAAATTTGATAATTCTGATGTAGGAGAAAACCACGATCAATATCTCCAGCAAACTTTGCAGCAGGAGTTAAAAATTTACGAATAAAGTCTTTATAGATACATCCGGGTGGGCTAATTTATTTATTGCAACTGAGTCCTACCATGAACAAGCAAAGCAGTGGTTTCAACATAAACGTCAGCAAAATCAAGCAATGGTAACAACTAATTATGTTGTTATTGAACTAGTGGCTTTGCTGAATAGCCCTTTACGTGTACCTCGTCCGCAGTTATTTAAATATGTAGAAGCTGTCAGAACTGCTCCTTATATCAACTTGATTTATATTGAACCAACAATAGATTCAGCAGCTTGGGAACTACTCAAAACTAGAGAAGATAAAGCTTGGTCTTTGGTGGATAGCACTTCTTTTATAGTCATGTAACAGCTTGGCATTAAAGAGGCATTAACCACAGATCACCACTTTGAACAAGCTGGCTTTATTCGTCTGCTGAAGTCAGAATAAGTAATAATAAAAGGCATTCATTAAGATATGCCCTTTATTATTAAAAATTGCTAACCCGTTAACCTACGCCCCGACAGACTCCTTGGCGGCGTACAATACCTCAGCGTTGATTTCTTTGAAACCGCGATCGCGGGCAAATTTCTCAGTATTACGCTTTACTTTACCGCGAACAAATCCAGGAATCTTATTCAATTCTGCTTGACCATCTTTTGTCCAATTCAAATCAGAATCAGCAGAAATTCCCCTAGTAATTACTTCTTTGGTATCATGACCACCGAAGATTTCCAATAGGTGATCTTCCATTCCTAAAGTGAAGGAATTGTAGATCAAATCTGTAATCTGATTCGTACCTTCATAACCCATAAATGGTTTGTAACCAATGGGGAAGTTTTGGACGTGGATTGGTGCAGCAATTACGCCGCAGGGAATATCCAAACGCTTACCAACGTGGCGTTCCATTTGAGTGCCGAAAATGGCAGAAGGTTCGACACGAGCGATCGCATCCCCAATTTCACCATGATCTTCGGAAATCAGCACTTCATCGCAATACTCGCTAACTTGTTCGCGGAACCAGTCTGCATCATATTTGCAGTAGGTTCCAGCCCAAACAACATGAATCCCCATTTCTCGCGCCAGAATTTTGGTAATGGCGGCGGCGTGGGTATTGTCACCAAAAACCACAGCTTTTTTGCCAGTCAAGTTTTGACAGTCAATCGAACGGGAGAACCAAGCAGCCTGAGAAACATGGAGAGTTTGCTCATTGATGAAGTTTTCATAGTCAACTTCTGCACCTTGAGCGTTAATTACCTGCTGAATCTTGCGAATACAACGGGCAGTTTCCACTACACCCATTGGAGTAATGTCTATATAAGGTGTGCCAAATTGTTCTTCTAAGTAACGAGCGGTGGTTAAACCGAGTTCGCGGTAAGGTACTAGGTTAAACCAGGCTTGGGACATCTTTTTCAAGTCATTTACCGAAGCACCTTCGGGAATTAAGGTATTTACCTCAATTCCCAAGTCAGCCATCAGCCGTTTCAGTTCGGTACAGTCGTGATTGTTGTGGAAACCAAGGGTAGTAGTACCGATGATGTTAACCGAGGGCTTCGCAGTTTTACCCTCTGGTAATTCGCCCCGCTTCCGGGCTTTTTCAATGTAGTATTGGACGATTTGATCCAAAGTGCGATCAGCGGCTTGCAGTTCGTTATAGCGGTAGTGGTTCACATCCGCCAGCATTACGTCTCCTTTCGCTTCCAGTTGCGCCCGTTCCACAAAGTTGTGCAGGTCTTCTTGCAAAATGCTGGAGGTGCAAGTGGGAGTTAACACAATCAGATCGGGGTGTTCCTCGGCATCTTTGCGGACGATGTTATCTACCACCTTCTCTTGGGAACCACGTGCCAAAACGTTGCGGTCAACAACACTGGTTGTCACTGGAGTGAAATCCCTCTCCCGCGATAGCATTGAGCGCATGACGTTAAAGTAGTCATCGCCAATGGGGGCGTGCATGATCGCATGGACATTTTTAAAAGAACTAGCGATTCGCAGAGTGCCGATGTGGGCTGGGCCTGCATACATCCAGTAAGCCAATTTCATGTTTGTGTTCTCCCTTTTCAACAGAAATAACACGGAGTCCGATAAGAATGGACTATAAGTGCTTGATTATTATTAAATCGTTTCTGATTGTCTCAAAACTTGTATCCCTAATGAAGTGAAGAGTTGTAAGGGTTTATCTGGAGTTGATAGGCTTAGGCATACCTCAAACCTGCTTACTGATTGGGATGTAGCTGCTGATTTTAACAACATGGCTGTTGTTTTATTTAAATAAATCTTAATTTTTCGGTAAGTTTGTTTTCAATTTGGGGTGGGGTGCTGGAAAAGAATACAGAAGTCAGAAGTCAGAATTCAGAATCAAGCAGGTATACAGCCATTGATTTTCCAACTATTCTGAATTCTGAACGGCAGTTGCTCATGGGGAAACCCCTTTAGCCCGAATTTATCACGTATTGTGTGGTTCGGGTGGGGAGTGTGGGAGGCAATGCAGCGTTCATTGATGTGCAGTTATTCAATTCCTCCTCTTTCTCCCCACACTCCCCACACTCACGCTCATTTCTCACTGATGAGAAATCCAGGTTTAGACCGCACTGCCTTCTCCTGAATTCTGACTAGAGAAGTGTTATTTACTGCCGAAAAATTTCTACTTTTTGTAGCACTACTTCTTGATTCGGACGATCTCTAGTCGTAGGCACATTAGCAATCTTACTGACTACATCTAGACCTTGGACAACTTCACCAAAAACGCTGTGTTTGTTGTCAAGGTGAGGCGTTGGTGCTTCTGTAATAAACCATTGCGAACCATTTGTACCGCGTCCAGCATTAGCCATTGACAGGATACCTGCACCAGTGTGTCTCAATTCAGGATGAAACTCATCCTCAAATTGATATCCTGGGCCACCAGTACCCCATCGGCTGGCTGTATCAAGATAACGGCTCAGAGGATCGCCACACTGAATCATAAAATCAGGGATGACCCGGTGAAAGCGAACCCCATCGTAAGCTGGAGTTCCTTTGCCAGATTCACCAGTTTTAGGGTCTTTCCAGTCGATTGTTCCGGTTGCTAGACCAACAAAATTTTTGACGGTGTTGGGGGTTCGCTCTTCTTCCAAACGAACTACAATTTCACCCAAGGAAGTAATTAAACGAGCGTGCAGCTTGCCATTACCGGGAATATTAATTTCTGGAAAGTTCATTAGATATCCTACTTTTAACAAGTGCCAGTATTTGACCTATATAAGTTTATCAGCATTCAAGTTACCGCCTTTAGACATGACAAAAAACCTGAAGGAAGGAAACTTGAGCCAACAAATATTTTACTCAGGTAAATTTATCGCTGGATTCCGGCTAAAGAATCCTCTAGGAACTAGCTTAAAGCCAACTTGGTGAACAGGCATCACAGGCCAATCTTCCGATCGCGGAATATGAGTTACGCCCATTGTGTACCACAGCACGATATCTTCACCCATCAAGGATTCATCGTCTGCAATATATTTTGGTAAACCCTGTCCTGGTTGAGTTTGGTTGGGATAATCGCCCCCAGCATAGAGTTCAGCAGGTTTATATTTTGTTACCCACACGTGATGAGTTGCAAATTCTGCCCGTTGTCGGATCTTTGAGCCTTCCACTGGAAAAAACATGGAATTTCCACCAGGCATCAGCATATATCCAGGTGAAGCCCCTAGCGGATTTTTCTGATCGGCACTAACAATCATCCATTCCCGACTGCTTTTCATATCTAAATCGCGCACAGCAGCCGTTTCTTTAGTGAGTGGGGTTTCTGCAACTGCGATCGCATTTCCTAATGGATTTTTCTCATCCATCGGTAAAGCTTTCACGTTCATTTCCATCACAGAATTAGCCTGACCATCGACATCGAAATCTAGGCGGTAATTGAAAAAATGCTGGTGATTCACTCCAAAGATATTCTTAGCGATTAGCCGACCATAAGAACTATCCTCAGATTGCTTTTGGGCAGCCGTTCCCTGCGCCAGGACGATACCCGTTAACTCATTTTGGACTTCCAAAGTCCCATCCTGATGAAAGATCCAATTAATGCTGTAATCATAGTTGTCAATGGCCGCAGTCATCGTCATGACTAATTCTCGACTACGACGAACATCATTACGCTGAGTGCCATACTCATAATGCTTCCAGAGCATACCGTTATTTCGCTCGTATATGCCGATAACTCCTGGCATGACATAAGGTTCTCCATCGCCATTAGCAAACACAGCATCGACTAAAAGACCGTTTTCAGGAATTTCTTTACCTAACTCCATCGTGGTTGCGAGGGAACCAAAATTGTATTCCCCAACATCAAAGGCGTTTCTGAATGACCAAGTGGGATCTGGATCGCCGTAAGGCACTACCGTCTCTGATAAGCTAGCGCGGTATAAAACTGGTCGGATATTTTTGCCGTCATTGTGTGTCACTTGGTACAGCACCAATCCACTACGAGGATGCATTACATAGCGAAACTTCCAACCTTGCCAGCTAATTTCATTGCCATTGAGCCGGAAACTTGCACCATTTGGTTGGAGAATCTTTAATGCTTTAAGTGGTGAAAGTAATTTACCCAAGGACTTTATATCGTAGTTCCAGTTTTCCTTAGAAAAAGGAACTATCCCCCTATCCACGAAACTAGAAATTTTACCTGTGTTCAAATTGACGGTTCCCAATATTCCTTCAATTGGACTGCCGTAATAATTCCAGCGTTCGCTTTCGCCCTTGTAGTAAAATAAACCCCGACAAAGACGGTTTCCTGCTGCTTCTTCCTGGTTACTCAAAATTCCTGGGGCCCAACAACTGATTTTGACTTGGTTGAAGTCTGTAATTCCCCGCTTTCGCATCGCTGTTTGCCATCGGGGGTCTGATTTAAAAGCTTGAGTTGCCAGTTCATATTCTGAAGCGACGATCGCAGGTTGAACTGATGGTATTTCTTTCCAAGATGTTAAGGTTTTACTTTTTAGGTCAACGATACCCTCATAAGTTTTGTTTTGCGATCGCTCATAGATTACCAAAAAAGCTTTTCGCCCAAAAGCTTTACCCGGTGTAAATTTCAGAACTTCTTCTTTATCTGGTTCTTGTAAAGCAATCAGTGGAAAAGCTGCCATTTCGCTCAAAGTTTTTTCTTTTTGAATGACCGAAACAGCTGTACTAATTTCTGCCTCTGTTAGCGAAGTGAGAGGATGGGAAATCGCAGGCTGTTGAGCCATCAATATTCCCATTAATCCAAGTGAGAGAGAAATAAAAACAATTATGGCAATAGCTAGCCACAAAAAATGCCTTAGCCGCTTAATCATCTTTCACATTCTTACAAAAGACGTATAGTTATCTATTTCTAAGCCGAAGCTTGAAACCCGATAAATTAGCAGGGCTTAGGCAACAAATAGCCAAAATCTTGATTTTCTGAGGCAATTCATATAGATGCAAAACGTCTACCCTACGAGTTCTCCAACGGAGTACCCGCAGGGTATTGTGCCTACTGCGTGCAGTTTTGTATGAGTCCTAATTTAGAAGTTCAAGCCAAATTAATTTTTTAACAGTTAGAGGTTGTTTGGAAAGTATTTTTCGTAACACCAAAGCCTTGGAAACCTAACCCCCCTAGCCCCCCTTCCCTACGAGGTAATTAGGGTTTCAAAGCCTCTCTCCGCTTCGGGGAGAGGTTTGGAGAGGGATTTCTAGTATACTTTACGACTTTTCAAACATCCTCTTAGGGAACTGGGGACTAGTGAAGAGTTTTTCCCCATACCCCATTCCCCATAATTTTAATTACGCAGAAACCAAACGGCGTAAAGATTCAGCACGGCGTTTCGCAATCGAGTTATTTGGATCGAGCTTTAGTGCTTCTTCGTAGCTTTGTAACGCCTGAGTAGTTAATTTTTTCTTCTCATAAGCGTGTCCAATATTATTCAACCCTGTTACGTAGTCTGGTTTCGATTTCAGAGCTTCTTTATACTGACGAATTGCGAGGTCATATTGCTCTTGGATAAAATAAATATAGCCCAGCCCGTTGTAAATAGGGGCAATATTTTCTTCTTCCTCTTCTTCAGCAGCTTTCAGAGCTTTTTGAAACAGCGCGATCGCTTGAGAATACAGTTTTTTTTCTGAATAAATACTGGCTAACTCATAATATTCTTGAGTCGTACCCTTTTCTTTCTCTAACTTCTTTCGCAATTTTGCAAAGGAGCCTTCAATCTTGCGAGTTTTGAAAATCTGGCGAAAAACACTCACGGCTGCAATTGTGAGTATAACCACCAAAATTGAGAGATAAACAACGGCTAGACTGTTATCCATTGCTGCAAATACAAATATTATAAAGTTGATTCGTAATCTATTATCAGTCTATTTGTCATTTGTCATTTGTCCTTTGTTATTCACTAATGACTAATTTACGGTAAACCCCAATGTTGAGAGCGTTGCTGGAGCCAACCTTGTTCTAAGTAACGAGCGATCGCTTGATTCACATTTCGTCTTAATTCATCGTACTGCAATCCCTTGGGCATAACTACAGACAAGGGTTCAGTTGATAACTTAGTTGGCAGTAGCCGATATTGAGGATATTGTTGCACCCAACCGCTCAGAACGCTAGCATCGGCGGCAAAGGCTACTGCGGTATTACTTTCTATTTTCTCTCGCGCTTCGTGATATGAATTTACTCCTACCAACTCGGCGTTTGGCAGATAGAAGCGCACTTGAGCAATAGTGCTGGAGTTGTTAAGTACGGCAATTTTTTGTTTTGCCAAATCACTCAACTTATTCACAGAGACATCTTTTGTAACTAATACAGTGCCATCCAAATAGTAGGGAACACTGAAACTAACTATCCGGCTGCGTGACTCGGTTGCTGTCACCCTAGCGATCGCAAAATCAACTTTCTTGTCTAAGACTACAGACAGGCGATCGCGATTCGCTACAGGTTGCAATTTGACAGCATCTCTTTTCCCAATCAAGTCAAGTGCTAATCGCTGTGCCAAGTCAATTTCTAAGCCTTGCAAATTACCATTGGCATCTCTAAATCCCAAGGGGCGCAAGTTGTCTTTAACAGCAACAGTTAGATAGCCGCGCTGCTGAATTTCTGGCATTTCGGCGGCAGATGCAGTGAATCCTGTCCCCACTATGGAAAAGCAAGATATCCAAAATATCGTGGCGGATAATACCAGATGTAACCGAGTAATTACTTGCCATCTGTTACATCTGTTATACATCCCTTGCCACCTTTATCCTTTAGCTTGAACTGCTAGTTCTGCAACTTTGCCAAAGCTAGCTGGATCGAGGACTGCTAATTGTGCCAACATCTTGCGATTTAGTTGGATATCAGCTTTTTTCAAGTTACCGATCAATTGGCTGTAGCTCAAGCCGTGTTGTCTTGAAGCAGCGTTGATGCGGGTGATCCAGAGGCGACGAAAATCGCGCTTTTTCTTTTTGCGATCGCGGTAGGCACTACGTAGTGCCTTCATTACTTGTTGGTTGGCAGTTCTAAACAGAGTTGAGTGAGAACCGCGAAAACCTTTAGCTAGTTTGAGAATTTTATTGCGGCGCTTCCGAGCTACATTACCGCGTTTTACCCGTGTCATAACTTATTTCCTGAAGGACTTACAAATATGGGAGCATTAAGCGCACGTTGAGTTCATCACGTTCATGTACAAGTGTGGTCTTGGACATGCTACGTTTTTTGTCGGAAGATTTGTGTTCTAAAAGGTGGCTTTTGCCAACTTTCCGACGCACGATTTTACCGGTGCCGGTGGCACGGAATCGCTTGGCTGCGGCTTTACGAGTCTTGAGTTTAGGCATGGTATAGCTTTAATTCGACACGATCCATTATTATACTAATAAAATTGCTGGAATGGAAATTAAGTTAGATAGTCCGTTATAAACCACGTCAAGCACAATCAAAACCCACGAGGACGGGTTTAAAACTTTGAATTTTCCCTTAGTCCTCGGAAACGGACTTTGCCTGTTTAGCCCCATTCAAGCAGTGTGCCACCGACAATTCCATACGCCTTGGCTTTTTCGGAGCTTTTTGCAGCGATCGCAAACGTCATCCCCAACTAATTCAAGATCAGCAAGAAATACAATTACGCGCGAGTGTTTCACCAAATAATTACGAATTACGAATTACTTAATTCGCCGCTGTTTGGGCTTCTTGATAAACTATTTCTTGAAACTGAATCATATCTTTTTGTGGATCGGCATGGCTAACTTTCACCACTATCTGTTCGCCCAAGTTCACAGAACGTTTGAAAACCATTGGTAACTGCAAACCTAAATCTTCGATCAAAATTAGGGCTAAGTTGCTGTCTTCTCGCAGCCACATCAATACAGTTACATCCCAAGTTTCCTCTGGATGACGGCGTAAATACTCTAGAGCATAATATCTATTGGTTTGCCGTTCTACCATCGTCACCTCTTGGGTAATGCTGGTGACATTCATCATCACTTCTTTAAGTTGATCTGCGGAAAATGGCAGAACTTCACCGCGCAAATGGGCTTTCAGCTGAAAGTGGGTAAGCAAATCACTGTAACGCCGGATGGGAGATGTTGCTTGAGTGTAAGTATCCAAACCTAAACCAGCATGGCGCAGAGGCGTAATGCTCATTTCACTTTTGGGCATACAACGACGCATGGCGCAAGCGCGAACGAATCCGGCTGGAAGTAGCAGTAATTCTTCTTCTGGGGGTAATTCCGGTTGGGGCTGACCGCGAAAGGGTAAAGGTATGTTATGAGCTTTACCATAACGAGCCGCAACTTCACCGGCAACAATCATCATTTCTGCGACTACTTGCCGTGATGGGGAATCGTCCAAAATATCAATATTGATCTCGTCACCTTTGACTTTGATCATCGCTTCGGGCATTGTGATGCTAATTGCCCCTTGAGCGTAACGCCAAGTTTTGCGCTTCTGTGCCCAAGTTGCGATTGCAGCAATTTCTGGTTCTGCCTGTACCCGTAATTGCAGCATTTCATCTACATCTTCGTAGGTGAGACGATAAGTCGGCTTAATGGAACTGGTATGAATGCTGTAATCTTCTACTCCCCCAGTTGTACCTAAAATAATTCCGAAGCTGAGGGCGCAACAAACCCGTCCCTGGATCAGACTCATTGGCCCAGTTGCCAATACCTCTGGGAACATAGGAATCATTCCCGTAGGTAAGTAGACTGTACTACCCCGCTTTCTGGCTTCCAAATCTAACTCATCTTCCGGCACTAACCATCTAGTGGGATCGGCGATATGCACCCACAGGCGCTCCCGTCCATCGGGCAGAATTTCCCAACTTAGACCATCGTCGATCTCTGTGGTAGTTTCATCATCAATGGTGTAAACCTTCAGGTGAGTCAGATCAAGGCGGTTTGTATCTGAGTCAATCGGCGGGAAATCCAAACGCTGTTGCGCCACTTCTAACACCTTATTAGGAAATTGAATCGGAATTGAAGAACGACGCAGGAACAAGTTTTCATAAGGACTCCAGCAACCCAAATCTACTAATAGTTGAAAAGCCCCTTGGGGCGTTGTGGGCCGTCCCAGCATAGTCATAGTTTCTAATACTGGAGCGCTTGGCGGATAAGCGCGAGCTAATGAGTCATAATTAACTCCCGTCCGCACTGTGTCAGCAAGCAACGCTGCGTATTTTTCTAGTCCTTCTAGACGCTGGCGATCGTGGCGCTGCCATTCTACTGCTTCACCTTTGAGCGCCTGCTCAACACGAGTTAAAAATTCCTGCTGTCCTTTAGCTTTTAATGCCTCTACTTCCATTTGGTGCTTACGTTCTGCCACCTGAGCAGCAGTTCGCGGCTCGTAAGCGTCTCCTTTTTGCTTGAAATAAAGTTTGTCGTCTGATAACAAGCAATAGGCGGCGTAACAATGAGGCGCGGCTGATTCGGAAAATAAGAGATTCGCCATCAGGTCTGGGGTGATTGTTTCCCCATCTTCAACCAGTATTTCCCAAGCTACCTCTAAGCTAGATGGGTCTAAATAAGGGTTGACTTGCTCTAAAAAGCTCGCGATCTCAGAGGGCTTGTAAGTTTGTCCGGTAACTGTATAAGTTATTTGTCTAGGCGCGAGGCTGTGGGATTGACCACGTTCGTCTACCACAAACCAGCGGGTTTTACCGTCTGGACGTTCTACGATCCCCAGACGGCGATCGCCTTGAACCCTAAATTCAACTAGCGTGCCCTTCTCCACAACTCTCGCGCTCTAATAATTTTAGATTTTGATTCCACCTTTGGTGCGCTTACAGCGCAACTTGGATTTTGGTGAAGCAGCGCGGTCTTGGGGGTTTCCCCCATGAGCGACTGCTGAACCCGAAGGGATTTTATAACTGGTGTTTATTAAATCCTAAATCCAACAATTTTTCATGCAGCAATTCATTTTACACTCTCTGATTCAGATTTGAGATTTTGGACTCAGAAAGACAAAGCCAGATGTTTATTTAAATACAGCTTCCCTTTAATAATCCAAAATCTAAAATTCCAAATCCAAAATTGATCTAACCTTCTGCATTGATAAATGGCAACAAGGCCACAATCCGCGAACGTTTAATTGCTAATGTCAACTCTCGCTGTTGCTGAGACGTAAGCCCAGTAATCCGCCGTGGCAGTATTTTACCCCGCTCGGTGACAAATTTACGCAATAAATCAACATCTTTATAATCGATTGGTTCTCCTGGCTTGATCGGAGAAAGACGACGACGGAAATAACTCATCTCTACTTAATTTCCTTGTGAACGGTATGTTTGTTGCAGTGGGTGCAGAACTTTTTCAGTTCTAGCCTGTTAGTGGTGTTGCGGCGATTCTTGGTACTGGTATAACGTGAAACACCAGCAGAACGCTTATCTGAATTTGTCCGACACTCAGTACACTCTAGTGTCACAATAATGCGGGCACCTTTACTCTTAGCCATAATCTTACAAACAGTGAAGCCTGAAGAGAATTAACACAAATGACTATCTTCTCACATTCCGCCGCATATTTTCAACTAATCTTTTAACTTTTATATCAAGTGAGTAGCCACGACGCGACGAAACAATGAAAGTTCCACAATAGCGATCGTGTAAAGCCTGCCGCATCTGGGTATCAGATAAGGCAGTCGCACAATCAATTGCTAGGGGAAGTACTAGCAGTATAGCAGTGGGATTGGCTCTAATATTGCTCAGGGCAATTGACACCAAAAGCGCACCCAAGCCGATGATCGATTCTCGCTTTACCAGTGAGAGCAAATCTGGAATTCTGCCCACGACTTCCCCATCTTCGACTTCCAACACCTTTAAATCGAACGCCCAACGCCCTAAACTTTGCCCTTGATTGTTGTATACCACCAACACCCGCAAAATCAGCCAGAATATGACAAAAACTAGGATTTGCACAAATTGAATCCCAATATCGCCTCCTCCAAGTAGAGAACTGACTAACCAGACACCAAGGAAATCAAGCCCTAATGCCATACCTCGCCGCCCAATCTCAGCCTTGGGATAGTGTTTTTGGGGAAGTCGTTCGATAGTCATACATTAAGTATTTTTATTTAGGGGTTGGAGAATAATCATTGCTCCTGTTTTTTATATTAAGGTGATGATTTGGGTTTGGCCTTTAAACCCTTACATACAGACAAAAGTTCCATAATTAGGGCATTTATGTTGCTAATTCCACAAGAGTCTGTTTTTGGTAAATATTGTATTGTTTTGTTGTAAAACCTATTTGGAAGTTGTATCTATGACAAATCTGTTTGCTAAAACAGCTATTGGGATGGTGACGACTACTGCTTTAGCATTAGCGATCGCTATAACCACTCACGATCTAGCTGATGCTGCTGAGTTTAACTTTAATTGGAAGGGAGACACCGGTTATTCAGCTCAAGGTTCATTTAACTACGATACGACAACTGCTCCCAGCGTTATTTCTGAAGCAGGTTTGGGAGCCACGAAGAACTTGCAGTCTCTCTCAATTTCCTTCTTCGATCCATTTAGTACTCTGATCAATAGTTTCACTCCAGTGGTTAATAGTGTGTCTAACTATAGCTTTTTGAGATTTAACTTTGATAACACTACTCAGCAAATCTTTGGCCCCTTTGATGTTGGTAAGGATGATGAACTTCCTGGCGACACCTGGCTTAATAATAATCTTGCACTCATAGATGAAGGTTTTGGCGATGAGGTTCTAGCTAAAGAATTTGGTTTTAACAATAGAGATGCAGCAGGGACAAAGCAAATACTAGATTTGAGTAACAATTCCGTTCAGGTATCCCAAGTTCCCGAAGGAAGCATAATTATAGGTTTATTAGCAGTGTGTAGTTTGGGATTGACTGCTCATAAAAATCTCTCCAAAGCTAACCAAGAGTAGACTCAGTGCTACTTTACAGAGATGAAGTAAAAAGTCGGAGGCGATCGCTATGGTATCAGTCAGCGATGCACAAGCAATTATTTTAAATTTAGTACAACCGTTGGATTATCAACGGGATACAGAAGTTGTAGATTTATTGGCAGCCGATAGTCGCATTTTGGCAACACCTGTCACCAGTCCGCTAGATTTTCCCCATTGGGATAATTCGGCAATGGATGGTTACGCAGTTCGGTACGAAGATGTGCAGCACTCTAGCGCCGAACAACCAGCAGTTTTAGAAATTGTTGAAGATATTCCGGCTGGGTATCAGCCCAAATCTACGATTCAACCAGGAGAAGCCGCGCGGATTTTTACAGGTGCGGTGATTCCAGCAGGTGCAGATACTATAGTTATCCAAGAGAGGACACGCCGTGAGGAAAACCGCGTATTTGTCCTGGCTGCGCCACAACCGCAAGAATTTGTCAGACACAAAGCATCTTTTTACCAAGCTGGAACACAACTGTTACCAGCCGGAATTAAGTTAAATGCCTCAGAAATAGCTGTATTGGCGGCAGCACAATGTCCGCAATTAAATGTTTACCGCCGTCCACGTGTGGCAATTTTTTCCACTGGTGATGAGTTGGTGAATGTTGAACAACCGCTACAACCAGGGCAAATTGTGGATTCTAATCAGTATGCGCTGGCGGCTTTGGTAAAGGAGAGTGGCGCAGAACCAATACTGTTAGGGATTGTGAAAGATGATCCAGTTGTTCTGGAGAGAGTTATTGCCCATGCCGTTGCGATCGCTGATATAGTTCTCTCTTCTGGTGGTGTATCAGTGGGAGATTATGACTATGTTGACAAAATTATAGAGTCTCTAAAAGCAGAAATCCACATTCGATCTGTGGAAATGAGACCAGGGAAACCCCTTACTGTCGCCACTTTTCCCAGTAGAGACGCGATTAATCGCGTCTCTCCCCACTCAGCCCTATACTTTGGTTTACCAGGAAACCCTGCGGCTGTGTTAGTGACTTTTTGGCGGTTTGTGCTACCAGCAATCAAGAAACTTTCGGGAATTACTGAAGGTTGCGAACCAGTATTTTTGAAAGTGCGATCGCACGATGAATTGCGATCGGATGGCAAGCGGGAAACTTACCTTTGGGGTAAATTGCATTTAATTAATGGTGTTTATGAATTTCACAAAGCTGGTGGTAGTCACAGTTCTGGAAATTTAATTAATTTGGCTCAAACTAATGCTTTAGCTGTTCTCCCGGTGGGTAAAACATTAATTTACCCACAGGAAGAAGTGCAAGTTTTGCAGCTTAGTAATGGGTAATTGGGAATAGGGAATTGGGAATTGGGAAGAGGACAAGGGGACAAGGAGAATTGGGGACAAGGGGAAAGACTTGTTTCAAATTCTCACCTCTTGTCCCCTGCTCCCTTGCTTCTTCCCCATTCCCCAATTTTAAAATAATTGCTCAAAAGCCTCAATCAAGCTGTTAACTTCCTCAAGGGTGTTGTAATGTACCATACTCACCCGCACTATTCCACCTTGTGAGGCTAACCCCAAGTATTCAATAAGCCGTTTAGCGTAAAAGTCTCCGTAGCGAATCCCAATATGATGTTGGTCAATTTTTGGCGGAATGGTTGAGCTATTCATTCCATCTACTACAAAAGATATAGTCGGTACACGGCATTGACGGTCAGCATTTGGTTGGCCAATTACTCGGACATTAGGCTTGCTGTTGAGGTAGCTTAGAAGGCGATCGCTAAGTTCTTCTTCATGTATGCTAATTAAATCAAATGCTTGCACCATCTGACTTCTCAAATCAGGTGCAGTTTTATCGCCGTAGTGCAGTTGTGCTAATTCACTTAAATAATCACATAAGCCTAACATTCCATAACTTAATTCAAAATTGACATTCCCTAACTGAAATTTATAAGGTATATCTGTCTGTTGAATAAAATAATGATTAAGTCCAGGCAATCTTAATAAATGTTCTTCTTTGCCATAAAGTAAGGCATGATGTGGCCCGTAGACTTTATAACAACTCAAAGCATAAAAATCAACATCCAAATCTTGCACATCAACTAATCTATGGGGTGCATAAGCTACACCATCTACACAAATCATCGCGTTGCGATCGTGTACAAATGTAGCAATTTCTTTGATTGGGTTAATAGTTCCCAGAACATTAGAAGCATGAGTCAAAGTTATTAATTTGGTGCGCTGACTCATCAATTGTTCTAAATCTGCTAAATGAAGTTCTAAGGTATCTGGGCGAATTTGCCATACTTTAACCTTAATTCCTTGTTTTTCCAAAGCCACCCAAGCACCAATATTGGCTTCATGGTCACAATTAGTAACAATAATCTCATCACCAGATGTAAAGGTTTGACCTAGACAAATGGAGAGAACTTTCAACATCATTGTCGTAGATGGGCCCATCACTACTTCTTTAGAAGAATTGGCATTAATCAAAGTAGCCATTCCCCTAGTTGCTAAAGCTAATCTTTCTCCCGCAAGTTGAGAAACCGCATAAGAAGCTCCCAACTGGACATCGGAACTTAGGAGAAATTCGCTAATTCTATCTACTACTTTTTTTAGAGTTTGTGAACCGCCAGCATTATCAAAAAAAGTCCATTCACTAGCTAGTGCAGGAAAATATTGACGAACTTTATCAAGATTCAAAAGCATAGTATAAGTTTTGTAGAGAATGTTATTTACCCTAACCTACCTTTTGGTAAGTCGCCCAAAGAGTATCTACATCTGCTATTTACAGCTTCTTATATTAGCGTTATTGCTCTGCAAAAATCTCTCTTGGGGGGGTATACTGGGAAACTCAAAGAGTATCTTACTGAGATATCTCACTTCCAGCAAGAGTTAATGTCTTGATTCTTCACAATTCTCGCTAATTTATTTGATAAGTTTAAGGTAGAGTCAAAGAAACCATTGTTTTGATTCTTAATTCCTTGATTGAAAATAAAGGAACGACCTATGAACACTACGGTTAAATACGACATCGAAGTTATCAAGGAAGAAGCACTTCAACTTGTTAGAAAGAGACTTGTTAACCGTCAGCAGCCGATTTATACCCTGTGTAAATATATTCCTCATCGTGACTGGGTTAATTTTGAACTTGAGTTAGAAAAAAACGAATTTCTACTCAGAGATAGAATTATCGACCTACTCAATCATGAATCTTGGGAAGATGATACAGGCTGCATCTAGAAGCAGTGCCCCATAGCAGTATCCCGATAAAATCAAAATTAAAAATTCATTTTTCATGCATTTAAAACCCTCGAATTAAGTCGGGGGTTTTAAACAAGATAGGACTTACACAAAACTACATATTGTAGGAGCAATACCCTGCGGGAAGCCGCTTTGCGTCTACATGAATTGCCCCTACCAGAGAATCAGGGTTTTGACTATTGTTTGCGTAAGTCCTAGAAGAGATTATTGAAGTCAACAATAAATCTTAATGAGCGGGTTAGGTGCTGGAGAATAGCAGAGAACCAGTGCTAGCGTTATTACGAATTACGAATTGTTAATGGCTGACTAGAGGCAAGGCATCTATTAGCCATTCCTATGTAGAGGCGATAAATGAGATAACAATCGAAAATCAAGCTTTTTTAGACTTGATATTTCTAGCCGTGTCAGTTAATACCTCAAGGTTGAACTATAGCCTTACACTTTATGACAATTACTTGCCAAATTATTGAGAGCTAAATGATACTAAAAAAATCACATTAAGTTGAGATTAGGCAGATAAATCTTGTAGCCCTATCCATTCTTTGATAGGTTGCCATTGGCTTGCGTAAACAGTATTATTTCTACATTTTTCTTTTTGAGGCTTCCTAGGTATTTTCCCTATAACAGCTTCGGTGAATAAACTGGATTCATTCAGGTTATAAACTGGCATTTCTTGCCAGCAGTGGCGACAAAACCAGTAACTATCTGCACCGCGTATATGTTCTAAAAGTAAGCTTGAACAGCAAGGACAGTAATTCATATTTTTCTCAAACCTGTTAATAAAAGTGTTATTGCAAATCAGAGTAGTCAGTTGACAAGCACGTAGATATTTAAAACAACTTGTTTATATTTTGACTATAGTTTAAAAAAATGAGTAACTTGTGAGGAAATTTAAGATACTTAATATTTTTGCAATATTTATACATACTTTTTAAGTAATAACTTTAGGCTATTGAGAAATTCTCTAATTATCTATAAATATGGGACTTAAGAGCAGCCTTACTGGTGGCGTGCAACTCGCTATGATTGATTGACATCCTCACCTCCGTGTTCGCCCTTGGCGTTCCCGTTCGCGCAGCGTCTCCGTCAGGAGAAGGGTACGCACGGTGATTCTGGAGTAATGAGTAATGAGTAATAAGTAATAAGTAATGAGTAAATACCCATTTTTTATCCACTCATTACTCATTACTCCTTACTCATTACTTTAAAGCCGTGCTGGATGGTTACTGAGCGTAGCCGAAGTAAACACGGGGTTTTAAACCCATTTTTCTGATAAAAATGTCAAACCCTTTTCCTTTAAGGCTTCTGTCTCTTGAAAGTGTGGCTGGAGCCTTATCAATAAAAGCCAAAAGTACAAATGTTCGGGAGCAAAGTTTTAATCTTTACACTCTTCAATTAATTTCAAAGATTTCATACTCATAAGACTACCAAGACCATCAATTAGGGTAATCTCTTGAGATAGATGATCTGCTATCTCTAATTTGACAATAGAATGAGTTTAGCAATTCTAAAATTCTATCTACTTCCTGCTTTAGTTACTAACTTGTATCGTATCGCCTGTGTTAGGTCTTGTAAGGTTTACAGCGCAAATAGTTGATTTATTAGCAATTGCAGCAGAATAATTATTGATTTTCAACAATTTACTTACTTTAGCTTTTATTATTTCGTACTGATATCAAAAAGATCATTAGAATTGACGAATTAACTATGCGATTCAACGATCCTCTGATTAACATACCTAGCTTAAATAATGTTATTAATCGTTCTCCCTTAACGATTAGCATTGATAGTTTTGTAGTCGAAGCTATTGCCTTAATGAGTCAAGAAATAGCTAGCAATTATGCACCTATTAGTTTAAATTCATTAGATTTAGGCTTTAGAACTCAACCACTAACTAGTTGCATCTTCGTTTTGGAGGCAGGAAGATTATTAGGTATTTTTACAGGAAAGGATGTAATCAAACTTATAGCTTCTGGAGTAGACTTATCCACGCTAACAATGGCTGAAGTGATGACGCAGCCAGTAGTTACCCTTAGACAATCAGATTCTAATGATATTTTCATTGCCTTGTCATTATTGCGTCAGCATCAGACTGACTATTTGCCCGTTTTGGACGATCGCGGGCAATTACTAGGAATCATTACCCAGACTAGCCTGCTACAAGCATTTGACTTGGTAAAAATGGTTGGGGTCGTTGAAGGCTTGCAAGAATATTTACAAAAACCCACAGATGAATTCAGGCGGGTTAATCAGCCAATTGAGATAGAGCAAGTCCGCAGCCAAACTCAAAATCACTTAAAAGCATGGGTTGAGTCCCAATCGGCTGAAATCATGCAAGTGAATCAGGAACTTCAGCTAGCTCTCGAAGAACTCCAAGTAGTGGAAGAAGAACTACGCGAACAAAACGAAGAGTTGTCTCTTGCCCGTGAGCTAGTAGAATTGGAGCGCCAACGTTACCAGGATTTGTTTGAATTTGCTCCAGATGGTTATTTGGTAACTGATGTAGCAGGGATTATCCAAGAGGCTAATCGAGCGGCAGCAACCATGCTGGCTGTCCGGCAAAAATATTTGCGAAACAAACCATTAATTTTATTTATTGCTCATCAAGACCATCAGGCTTTTAACGCCCGACTAAATAATTCGCAGCAGTTACAGGAGTGGGAAGTTTCCCTAAAACCGCGCGGAGGCAAAGCTTTTCCGGCTAGCATTAGAGTTGCTGCCATGTACGATTCACAAGGGTATCTTGTTGGCTGGCGCTGGTTACTTTGCGATATTAGCGAACGTCAACAGACAAAGGAAGCACTGC
Source organism: Nostoc sp. ATCC 53789 (assembly GCF_009873495.1). Lineage (GTDB taxonomy): Bacteria > Cyanobacteriota > Cyanobacteriia > Cyanobacteriales > Nostocaceae > Nostoc > Nostoc muscorum_A. The sequence goes on from NZ_CP046703.1 coordinate 3,104,848, forward strand.
GCCAAGCTTACGATGAATTAGAACAACGAGTAGCGGAACGGACAGCAGAACTTGCCATGTCCAACGTTTTGTTGCAACAAGAAATTAGCGATCGCCAACGCGCAGAACTTGCATTACGGCAAAGCGAAAACCTCTATCGCCAACTAGTGGAAAGTCAACTTGACGTAATTATCCGCATTGATTTGCAGGGGCAGATTACCTTCGCTAACATGGCTGCCTGTCAAACCTTTGGCTGGAAACAAGATGAGTATCATGGTCAGTCATTTTGGCAATTTTTTCACCCAGATGACTTGCCTCAAGTGATGGATAATATCACAGCTTTAGGATCTTCATCCCAACCCTTGACTAATTCTGAGCGACTGATATTTACAGTTAAAGGTATTCGTTGGTTTCAATGGAATGCGATCGCAATTCATAATGACAAAGGGGAAGTTGTTGAAATTCAAGGGGTAGGCAGAGATATTACCGAACAGCAAGCCGCGTTACAGCAACGCCAACTTGCCGAAGCTGCACTACACCAAAGTGAGGAAAAATTTCGCACTTTTGCCGAAAATACCCACGCAGTCATCTGGATTGCCAGCCCAGATTCATTCCGAACTTTGTACGTTAGTCCTGCCTATGAAAAAATTTGGGGTCGCTCTTGCCAAAGTCTATTGGAGCAACCTGAGTCCTGGATAGATAACGTTCATCCAGACGATCGCGATTGCTTAACTATTGCAGCAAAGCAACAGCTTATTAGTGAGTTGGTTTCAATAGAATATCGAATTTTGCGACCTGATGGATCGATGCGCTGGATCTGGGATCGGGGCTTTGCTATCTATGATGACCAAGGAAAAGTTCCATACTATGGTGGTATCGCCGAAGATATCACCGAGCGTAAATTGGCAGAAGAGTCATTGCGAGAAAGTGAAGCGCGATTGAGTTTAGCTACCGAAGCAGCCCACATGGGCATCTGGGATCGGAACCTGATCACCAATACTTGTATTTGGTCTGCCAATATGGGGCCACTTTATGGTCTACCGAGCAACACCTTGTGTCCAAGCCTTGAAGATTATTTCAATTTAATCCATCCAGAAGACCGGGAATCTGTGGCTGTGAATATAGCTCGGATGATTGCGGAAGGACAGGGATCTATAGAGTATCGGATTATCTGGCCCGACGGCAGCCTACACTGGTTAAACTGTAAAGGTCAGACTTACTATAACGAAATTGGTCAACCGATTCGGATGATCGGCACAAATAGGGATGTCACTGAGCGCAAGCTGGCGGAACAAAAAATTTCCGAACAAGCCGCTCTACTTGATATCGCCACCGATGCCATATTAGTTAGAGATTTCCAATCTCAAATATTAGTTTGGAATAAAGGTGCAGAGCGGATGTATGGTTGGCTCTCTACAGAGGTTATAGGAAAAGACCTCCGGAAAATTTTGTACCCAGCAGGAACCCAGCATCAACTGGAAGTACCGCTAAAAAGTGTAATTGAGAGTGGCTCGTGGCAAGGTGAGTTATCTAAAGTGACAAAATCCGGTAAAGAAATTGTTGTGCAAAGCCGATGGACATTGATGCGCGATCCTGAAGGAAAACCTAAATCTATCCTGAGTGTTGACACTGACATCACCGAAAAGAAACAACTTGAAGAACAGTTCTTTCGCGCTCAACGATTGGAGAGTATTGGTATCCTTGCAGGTGGTATTGCCCACGATTTAAACAATATATTGACACCAATTTTGGCAGCAGCCCAATTGATCCAAGGAAAATTTTTCCAAGACGAAGAGCGGTCTGAACAACTGCTAGCACTTGTAGAAAGCAACGCCCAACGTGGAGCAGCTTTAGTGAAGCAAGTCTTGTCATTTGCGCGAGGATTTAAAGGAGAGCGGATAATTATCCAAGTTAAGTATCTGATTTCAGAAATTATCCAAATCGTTAAAGAAACATTTCCCAAATCTATTGAATTGTCCACGATTATCCCAGAAGACACTTGGGCTATCACTGGGGACATCACACAGCTGCATCAAGTGTTGATGAATCTGGTAGTAAATGCCCGCGATGCTTTACCAGATGGTGGCAAGATCACAATTTCTGTAGAAAATAAGTTTATTGATGAAGCTTATACCAGAATGAATCTCGATGCCCAAGTTGGGCATTACATTATGATTACCGTTGCCGATAATGGAGTTGGGATACCACCAGAAATATTAGATAGAATTTTTGAGCCATTTTTCACTACAAAAGAAGTCAACACAGGTACAGGACTCGGACTTTCAACAGTGTTAGGCATCATTAAAAGCCATGCCGGTTTTATCAAAGTGTCTACCAATGTTGGTAAAGGCAGCAAATTTAACCTGTTTTTACCAGCAGTGGAAGCAACTGAAGCGTTCAAGATAGAAGACCTGGATGTCCTTCCAGGAGAGGGAGAATTGATCTTAGTTGTAGACGATGAAGCACAAATTAGAGAAATTGCTGCAATCATTTTAGAAAACTATAACTATAGGATACTAGCTGCCAGCAATGGCATAGAAGCGATCGCACTCTATGCCCAATACAAGCATCAAATCAATGCCGTGTTGATGGATATAATGATGCCGGAGATGGACGGAATCACCGCTATTCGCACCCTGCAAAAAATGAACAACCAGGTTAAAATTATTGCCTGTAGCGGACTGAACTCGATGGAAATATTTGCTCAAGCTTCTGATGCTAATATGAAAGCAGTTTTATCAAAACCCTATACGGCCAGAGAATTATTGAAAAGTTTACACAACTTATTTAGAGGCAGTGCTGAGTTATGAGCTATGAGTAGGTATTGTGTATTGGTAAGAATTAATTCCCAATGCAATACTGCTCGGTTAAGAATTTTTAACTCGGAATTGGGTTTGGGGAAAAGGTTAAAGGTTTTTTCTTTCCCCTTTCCCCTTTCCCCTTTTCCCCTTAACCGACAAGTATTGATTCCCAATGCCCTATCCCTCACAAGTTCCTCAAATTGTTTTCTTAAATTTAGAGGGTGGCCAAGATTGATAAAATGGGATAAATGTAGCTAATGAATATTGTTAGGAAGATTAACGATCAGTTAGCGATCGCTGGACAAATTACACTAGACCAGCTCAAACAAATAGCTGATGAGGGTTATAAGTCTGTACTGAACTTACGTTTACCCGATGAAACAGGCTTGTTAGCTGACGAACATAAGAAGACTGAGTTTTTGGGATTATACTACGTTAACTTCCCAACCAAAACTGAAGACATTAATCATCAAAGTATGCTCCAGATATATCAAACGATCGCGGAATTACCCAAACCGACTCTGATACATTGTGATAATTCAATTCGTTCCGCCGCAATAGTATTGTTGTATATCGCTATTAAACAGGGCATAACTTTTGAAAAAGCCCTGCAAAAAGTTATTACTTTAGGCTTGATATAATTATAAATTAAATTTATTTTTAATATAAAGAATTCAGGATTAAGAATTAATAATTAATTCGGTGCAAAAACCCCCACATCGCTAGCGCTACACTATCAGTTATGGATCGGAATTCTCTATTCTCTTGATTCCTATAGCGGTTCTCGAATGGAAGCAATACAGTTTGACCTCTCTCTTTTTAGGCTACGGTGTACACACAAGTCTTCTAGAGTTGCGCCACAGGCTTTTGATCCCCCCAACCCCCCTTAAAAAGGCCACAAGTCAAATTACCCCCTCAATCCCCCCGATAGATTGGGGGGAAGCCGGAAATCTAGTTCCCTCGCCTTTCCAAGGGGAGGGTTAGGGTGGGGTAAAAACCACTAGAGCTAGTCACAGAAGATTTGATATTTGCTTGGCTCTGATTTTTTGTAGATGTAGACGAATTTGAAACCTGGCTATTATCTTTAATTAAACGGCTGTAAGTTCGTTGGGGAATGAAGTGGAGTGGATTGTAACCAACGAAACGCAAAATTAGTACACAAGCCCAGGAATATCGACCATCACTAATAGCTTCCATAACTTGCTCTAATTGTTCTGGACTAATGGCTTTGTGAAAATTTTTCCCAGAAGAAGAAATGTGGTAGTTCATAGCTAACCTGATGTAAGTTATCTAAATCGAGGTGTATCAGTTTATGCCACCATAAGCTGCTGCTTGAATTGGGCTGAGTAGTATGTCTGCAATACAACGACGACGGATGATAATTTTAGCAGTGACTGTTTTACCAGCCTTTAATCTGCTTACACATTTGGTTTGATTATGCTAAAACTTGCTGGATTTAACTTATTTATGGAGTAATTTTCTACTAGCGATCGCTCAAATTTGGCTGTATTGCTTGACCGAGAATAGTGTTTTATGCCTGATTGAGAACTAACTACTATACATAGAATAATCTGTCTTTGCTGTTACTCTGGCCAAATTGGCAGTTTTTTGAATTGGGCATTGGGTATGGGATCAAACAAAAGCTCTTCTCTGCTCACAAATGACAAATGACTAACTCCGGATTTCTCACGCATAGTGTAGGCAGGGGAGTGTGCGGGGTCAGATTTCTTCCCCATCCTCCCACACCTCCCACACCTCCCACACCTCCCACGCTCCTGGATTTCTCACTTGTGAGAAATCCAGGTAACTCCCTCATCCCATAGATTTGAAGTCCTCGCAAGGTTTCATCCCATAGCTAGACGCGCGTGGTCTTCATAGTTACCTACTATTAGGTGGGAAATGTACCTCACGGAACCGGAGACTGGAAAAAAGAATGAGGTCGTGGACTAGCTAAAGTTTTGGAATTCGTCATCATGTATGAACTAGTTCAAGCTGTCTTCAACGGTGATGAAAAAACTGCTCTACATCAGTTAATTTATACGTTGAGTGCTTCAGGTAAGCGTTACTTACTAAGAAATGAGATTTTGCAAGCTTTTGCCGATTACTGTCATGAATCCCAAAAGCCAGCGTATTTTTACTACTCTTCTTCTATTGGCAAACTGATACAGTACACTCACGAAATAATTATCGAAGAGGAAAGTATTTGGTTTGTGATTCGACCCACGATTGCTAACCAGGAAGTTTGGCGATTGACAGCCAATTTGGATAGCTTCGAGCAGATGACGCAACAAGCGCTATTAGATGTAAGAGATCGCCTAGTCAACCGCTACCAACCCGGTATCCTCGAAATTGACCTCCACCCCTTTTACGAGGATTCTCCAAGAATTGACGACCCCAGAAATATTGGTCAAGGTTTAGCCTACCTTAACCGTTACCTGTGCAATCAATTGTTGGCTGACCCCGAATATTGGGTAGAAATGTTGTTTAAAGCATTACAGGGGCTACAACATGATGGAATTCGGCTGCTGTTGAGCGATCGCATTCCCTCCGGTATTCATTTAGCCAAACAAATTAAGCTAGCGCTCAAATTGCTGAATGAGCGATCGCCTGATGAACCTTATGAAAAATTCCGCTTAGACCTCCAAGAACTCGGCTTTGAGCCAGGTTGGGGTAACACTGCGGCGCGAGTCTCCGAAACCCTAGAACTCCTCGACCGACTCATTTACTCTCCAGAACCGGGCATATTAGAAGCATTTGTCGCCCGCGTCCCCGCCGTTTTTCGCGTCGTCCTCATTTCCATCCACGGTTGGGTTGGACAGGAAGATGTTTTAGGAAGAGATGAAACACTTAGTCAAGTTATTTACGTCCTCGAACAAGCTCGCAGCTTAGAAAACGAACTGCGCGAACAAATCAAACTCGCTGGACTAGACCAGCTAGGTATCAAACCCCATGTAATTATTCTCACCCGACTAATTCCTAACTGTGAGGGGACATTTTGCTACCTGCCCCTAGAAAAAGTCGAAGATACTGAAAATGCTTGGATATTGCGCGTTCCTTTTGGTGAATTCAATCCAGAAATTACTAACAATTGGATTTCTAAATTTGACATTTGGCCTTATTTAGAACAATTTGCTTTAGATGCAGAAAAAGAATTACTAACTCAATTCAAAGGTAAACCTAATCTTCTTGTTGGCAATTACAGCGACGGTAACTTAGTGGCTTCTCTTTTATCTCGCCGGATGAAAGTTACCCAGTGCAATATTGCCCATTCTTTAGAAAAGCCTAAATATCTATTTAGTAATTTATATTGGCAAGATTTAGAAAATCAATACCACTTTTCGGCACAATTCACTGCTGATTTAATTAGCATGAATGCAGCCGACTTCATCATCACATCCTCCTATCAAGAAATTGTCGGCACACCAGACACCATAGGTCAATACGAATCGTATAAATGCTTTACTATGCCGCAGTTGTATCACGTAGTTGATGGAATTGATTTGTTTAGTCCCAAATTCAACTTAGTACCACCGGGAGTAAATGAAAGTATTTTCTTTCCTTATAGCCAGAAAGAAAACCGAGATTCTAACCTTTGTATAGAAATTCACGACCTACTCTTTACCCGCGAAGATCCTCAAATATTAGGTCATTTAGATAGCCCTAATAAGCGACCAATCTTTTCCGTTAGTTCCATCAGTTCAATCAAAAACCTTGCGGGATTAGCTGAGTGCTTTGGTCAAAGTCAGAGGTTGCAAGAGCATTGCAACTTGATACTCTTGAGTAGTAAACTGCATCCTGATGAAGCTACAAACCCAGAAGAAGCAGAAGAAATCCAAAAACTCCACAATATTATTGATGAATATCATCTCCATAGTAAGATTCGCTGGCTGGGGATGCGTATTCCTAGCAGCAACCTTGGCGAAGCCTACCGAGTAGTTGCAGATTGTCAGGGAATTTCTGTCCACTTTGCCCGCTTTGAATCCTTTGGACGGAGCATTTTGGAAGCGATGATTTCTGGCTTGCCAACTTTTGCTACTCAATTTGGCGGTTCTTTAGAAATTATCGAAAACCAAGAGGAGGAATTTAATGTTAATCCTACAGATTTAGGAGAAACAGCAAAGAAAATTTTAGATTTTATTGAACAATGCAATACTCATCCTGAACATTGGTACGAAGTTTCAGAGTGGATGAGTCAGCGAGTTCATAACCGATACAATTGGCATTTACATAGTAATCAATTACTACTACTGGCAAAAATGTTTACTTTTTGGAACTTTGTTGCGCCAGAAAATAACGAAGCCAGAGATCGCTATATGGAAACATTATTCCATCTCATTTATAAACCTAGAGCCGAAAAGATTTTAGAAAAGCATACGGGGGCTAAGTCGTAATTCGTAATTATGACTAGATGGAGATTTTGAGTCTATAAGGAGGTGTTATACCAATTTTTTATGAAGCTACATAGAATTCGATCCCCCCTAGCCCACGCCAGTCGCTCCACTTGGGGAGACCCCAAGACCGCGCTGGCTCCCCTTAATAAGGGGGGAACCGGAAAACATCTATCAAAGTCCCCCTTTTTAAGGGGGATTTAGGGGGATCAAGATATGTGCAACTTCACATTAAATTGGTATTAGAACTTGAAGCATTAAGCTCAAAGACTTATTCATCAACCTTTGAATCAAATTTCCCAATTTCCAATTTCCAATTCCCTACTCCCTACTCCCCACTCCCCACTTTATGCAAACAAAAGACCATTCTCGCCATTTTATTTACACAGACTGGATATTAATCGAAACCCAGTTTGACCCTGAACAATTGCAATCAAAAGAAACCGTCTTTACAATCGGCAATGGATACTTGGGAACAAGAGGTAGTTTTGAGGAAGGGTATCCTCATTCATTACCAGCTACTTTTATCAACGGTGTCTACGATGATGTACCGGTGGTGTACACGGAACTGGTAAATTGCCCTGACTGGCTACCCTTGATAGTAATTGTGAATGGCGATCGCTTCCGTCTCGATCAAGGTGAGATATTGAGCTACGATCGCCAACTCGATCTCCGTCAGGGATTAGTCATCCGGGCTTTGCGTTGGCGTTCTCCTAGTGGAAACACCATAGACATCAGCTTTGAACGCTTTGCCAGTCTTGCAGATCCGCACGTGTTGGCGCTACGCTGCCATTTAACGCCAATAGATTTTGATGGGTTAATCGAAATTCAAGCTAGTATCAACGGCTATCCCGAAAATCAGGGTTTCAATCACTGGGAAGGACTAGATCAGGGCAAAACTGACCAAGGAATCTGGTTGCAACGCCGCACCCGCCACTCCCGAATTGAACTCGGAATGGCTGCTAAGGTGACAATATTAGGTGCTGAAGCATCTTTGCAAGTCAATACTGCACCTGGTTATCCAACCTTAAGCAGTAACTTCTTGGCCAAGGCGCAACAGGTCGTAACAGTAGAAAAATTAGTGACAATTTTTACCTCGCAGGAGATTGATACCCCAGTCTCAGCCGCTCAAGAAAAACTCGCACAGCTGCCAGACTACGCAACACTACAAAAAGCCAATCAGCAGGCATGGGATGAGGTTTGGCAGCAAAGTGACATCTTGATTGAGGGGGATAGCACAGCTACTTTTGCTGTTCGCTACAATCTGTTTCAGCTGCTGATTGCTGGCGCACGCAATGATGATCGGGTGAGCATTCCTGCTAAAACCCTTTCGGGGTTTGGCTATCGCGGTCATATATTTTGGGATACAGAAATTTTTATGCTGCCTCTATTTATATTTACCCAGCCAGCGATCGCTCGAAACTTACTTACTTACCGTTGGCACACCTTAGCAGGAGCTAGACGCAAAGCGGCCCATTACGGCTATAAAGGGGCAATGTTTGCCTGGGAAAGTGCTGATACTGGAGATGAAGTAACACCACGTTGGGCACTCGGAAATGATTTTTATGGTGAAGACGTGCGGATTTGGTGTCGCGATCGCGAAATTCATATCAATGCAGATATCCCCTACGCCGCTTGGAATTACTGGCAAACCACTGGTGATGATGAGTGGATGCAAAAGTGCGGCGCAGAGATCATCTTAGATACCGCTATCTTCTGGGCCAGTCGGGTAGAATTCAATCCTGAGCGTCAACAGTATGAAATTCGCGGCGTGATCGGAGTGGATGAATACCATGAACTCGTTCACAATAATGCCTTTACAAACCGGATGACACAATGGCATTTAGAGAAAGCGATCGCAGTCTATGATTGGTTGGTTCAAAAATTCCCCGAACGAGCCAGAGAATTAGAAGAAAAACTACAACTCACCGTTCAAGAGCGATCGCACTGGCAAGATATTATCAACAAAATATTGTTTCTCTATGACCCATCAACAGAACTCATTGAGCAGTGTGAGGGGTTTTTCCAATTAGAAGATATAAATTTAGCAGACTACGAACCACGCGATCGCTCTATGCAACCGATCTTGGGTGTTGAGAAAATCAACAAATATCAAGTAATCAAACAACCAGATATATTGATGCTTCTTTATTTAATGCGAGAATCAGCAGATTTTCCCTACAGCGAAAAAGCATTGCAGGCAAACTGGGATTACTACGCACCCCGTACCGATATTACTTATGGTTCCTCCCTTGGCCCAGCAGTTCACGCCATCTTAGCTTCCGATTTGGGCAAATCAACTGAAGCTTACGAAGTGTTTCTGCACGCATTAATGGTGGATCTTGAAGATAACCGAGGTAACACCAGCGATGGAATTCATGGTGCTAGTGCTGGTGGCATTTGGCAAGCTGTAATTTTTGGATTCGGTGGCATCCAAATCACCGAAAATGGCCCAGTAGCTAACCCCCATCTGCCTGATGGCTGGACGCGCCTGAAGTTTAAACTGCATTGGGGCAATAAATGGCACGATTTCGATCTCCGCAAAGGACAAATCCCCCAAGATATAACTCGTCAACTAGAATATCTCCAACTTTCCCTATCCCCAAATCCCACAAATGAGGCAGGGGGCAGGGGGCAGGGGGCAGAAGGCAAGAGTGATTCTTCTTTATCTGTCTCATCTTCCCCAATCCCGAATTCCCAGTCCCCCAACATCCAAGGATTCATTTTCGATTTAGATGGTGTGCTGACAGATACAGCAGAACTTCATTATCTAGCTTGGAAGAAGTTAGCAGATGAAGAGGGGATACCGTTTAATCGGCAGGATAACGAAGCGCTGCGGGGTGTATCTCGTCGTGCTTCCCTCATGCTGATTCTTGGGGATAGACCTTATTCGGAAGCACAAATCCAAGAGATGATGGAGCGGAAGAATCGCTACTATGTAGAATTGATTCAAAATATGACATCCAAGGATTTGTTACCAGGTGCGATCGCCTTTTTGGATGAACTGCGACAAGCTGGGATTAAAATCGGCATTGGTTCAGCCAGCAAAAATGCCCGCACAGTAATCGAGCGATTGGGCATTGCTGATAAAGTAGATGCGATCGCAGACGGTTATAGTGTACAGCAACCCAAACCAGCACCCGATCTATTTTTGTACTCAGCCAAACAGCTAGGACTTGAACCAGCACAATCTGTAGTTGTAGAAGATGCCGCAGCAGGCATTGAAGCGGCTCTAGCTGCTGGAATGTGGGCAGTAGGACTTGGCCCCGTTGAACGAGTTGGAGCCGCTCATGTTGTCTTACCCAGCCTAGAAGGTATCAAATGGGCAGATTTAAGAGCCAGATTGAGTGACATTGCCAGACAAAAACATTCAGGGACTTCCAAATAAAATTTATGAAGTGTGATGCGTATGCGTAAAATCCCTTGCGTTTAGACCAGGAGATATAAAGCTAAGATCGTCCAAGAAGGGAATCTAAAATAAAACTCAACTTTAGATATCCAAATTAGGAGTAAGAGCGTGAATTTGGACGATTTAGCCTTACAGATAGAGCTTATGCGTAAGCGCGTCGCCCTTTTGCAACGCCAGAGTGAACAGCAAAAAGCACAGGAAGATATTGAATTCATCACAGATGTATTCAAGGAACTCTACCTAGCTTTGGAAGAAATGCAAATAGCTAATGAAGACTTACAGCAACAGAATGAAGAATTATTTAACGCTCAACAGTCTTTGATAGCACAAGGTCAACGCTACCAAGAATTGTTTGAGGAAGTACCAGATGCCTATTTGGTAACTGATCCAAGAGGAGTAATTCAGGAAGCTAATTCTGCCGCCCAGAATATGTTGAACATCTCAAAGAATTTCCTGTTGGGCAAACCTTTAGGAATTTTTGTGCTTGAGAAAGAACTGATTGCTTTTCATTTGAAACTGACTCATCTGAGCGATCGCGCCGAAACTCCAGACTGGAAAATGCAAGAGTGGGAAGCAAATATGCGGCCACGTAACAAAACACCCATTGTTGCTGCGATGAAGGTGGCTGCTATCCGTAATCAACAAGGTAACTTAGTTGGTCTGCGTTGGCTATTGCGCGATATTAGCGAAAGCAAGCGCATTCAAGCCAAGCTGCAATGGGCAGAAGAGGCGATGCGACTAGCGCTTGCCAAAGAAAGAGAGTTTAGTGAACTTACATCCCGATTGCTCACCACCGCCTCTCATGAATTTCGCAACCCTTTGGCTACCATCCACTCTTCGGCAGAACTACTAGAACATTATCGCCATCTATGGAGCGACGAGCGCCAACAGATTCACCTACGTCGCATTCAAACATCTGTTATGCATATAACCCAGTTGCTGGATGATGTACTGGTGCTGAATCAGGATGAAACAGGCAAGTTAGAGTTTAATCCAACACCCCTAAATTTGGTCGAATTTTGCCGCGATCTATTAGAAGAATTAGAACAGAGCGATCGCTCCCAACACGCGATCGTTTTTAGCAGTGAGTGCCAATGTACCTCAGCTAACCTAGACGCTAAACTACTGCGACAAATCTTGAGTAATTTATTCTCGAATTGTCTAAAATACTCTCCCATTGGTAGCACAGTTAAGTTTTCTGTAACCACTGCCAACGAGCGAGCTATATTCCAGACTCAAGACTCTGGTATTGGCATTCCTCCTGCTGACATTGAACACATATTTGAACCCTTCCATCGCGCCAGTAATACAGGCAATATCCCAGGAATGGGATTAGGGATGTCCATCGTCAAGCAGGCTGTAGATTTACATGGCGGCGAGATTATTGTCGAAAGTGCGATCGATGCAGGAACTACCTTTACAGTCATCCTGCCATTTTCGAGAAATTTGTATGTATAGTCGCTTGTACTAGTGCTTCTTTTTATTTCTTATTAGTTGGCGATTGAATGTTCTTGCCTTCCAATGGATGCATAGACCCCCAATTTCAGGCTAACAAACTCTGACAACATTGGGTTTCAAGCTAGATATACGAAGCTTTTGAACCACTTTCAACCGAGGAAGACCGTACAATAATTAATCACTTTTATTTATTGAATTCAAAACAAAAAGTAATTGCTTCTATACTAAAAGGTATTTAAAGTAAAGTTAGCCGGTCAACAATTAGTTGATTGTAAAGTTTTTCTTAACAATAGCTTAGGGAAACAAACTCAAGGACTTTGTATATTTAAGTGTGAGTTTCAAATATTACGCCTGTGGTAATCTCTAACAAATCAGAATACGCACTTCTAGCCCTGTTAGAGTTAGCAACCTGCTACCCTAAGGGTGAAGCGCTGCAAATTCGAGAAATAGCGGTCTTACAAGATATACCAAACCGCTATTTGGAACAACTTCTGGCAACATTAAGACGTGGAGGTTTAATTAAAAGTATACGCGGAGCCAAAGGTGGCTATGTTTTGGCACGAGACCCTGGAAAGATTACAGTGTTAGATGCTTTTAGCTGCATGGAGGGGTCAGATATTGTTGTATCTGATTCTGAGCCGACTCCCAACACGGTAGAAGGTGAGCTAATTCAAGAAGTCTGGCAGGAAGCACGTCAAGCTGCTAACTCCGTTTTGGAAAAATATACACTCCAAGACCTTTGTGAACGAAGATCGCTAAGAAAGCAGAAGGAACTCATGTATTACATTTAGAAAGGGTGAAGTGGGAAAATTTTCATCAGAAATTTGGGTCTGAAACCCCGCCCTTTTACGAACTGGAGGGCGGCTTTACATAAATCTAGTAAGCAATAACTAATCCCGTTAAACGTCGGATTAGGCTATTCAACGCTTATGTTGTCCAAATTGGTTTGGTCAATCCTCGTCCCTTTCAGGGCGAGGTAGTTGAACCTTTATCTTGAATTCATAGTCATTTCCGCTTTGACCATATTTAGCCTTTTTTTAGCCTACGGTGTAGCTTGATGAGGCTTTGCTCGTTCCCATACACCGTATGGGAATGTATTCATTGAGGCTCTGGCTAAATGTATCACTAAATCAGAGCCTGTAATCTGCTATTTCTATACAGACAAAGTATAGCTTTGGCAAAGTTAGGGACTTGCAATAAAATAAGATACCAATCAAACTGGGACAATCGTGATATCCCATTTGGGTAATGTTTCAGAACGTTGCCAGAAAGGTTGATATTGTTCTAACTCTTGTGAAAGAACCTTAATTCCTTTTTCATAGGTGGTTTCAACCAGATGTACAATGGGTGCAATACCTTTCCAAGTCATATTAGAAGCCCAATGTAGTGCGGTTTCAACAGAATCTAAAATCGCGCCATTCCAATAGTTTTCTAAAGTAGCCCAACACCGTTCTATCGGATTGTACTTGCTATGGTAGGGAGGATAGTAAATCAGTCGGATTCTTAAATTAATCGCATCAGACAGTTCAACCATGCGTTTGATAAATTGTGTGCGGTCACTGCGAGTCGCCGCACCGCCATCGAGATCAATCACCCATTCATCAAGCTCAAGGTAATTGTGTTGATTCTCATGCCACCAAGCGGTTAAACAATCGACAATAAAATCACTAGTTTCAGCCGACTGACCGAAGTAAATTGATAGCTGCTGGCTGTGTGTGTTGAGAATACCAAATGGAACTAAGACTTCTTGCCACTGTGTATCGTGGTCATCAGCGGCTTTTGCCTCCAGTGTCCGGGCTTTACCACCTCTAGAAAGGTTCCCAATCTTCACTTTGGCTTTAGTATCAATAGACACTCTCAACGATTTGTGATTCTCATCTGATGCCTGATTCTCCCGGAACACATTCTCAAATATGGCATCTGTTTGGGGAATCTTTTTCAAGGGCTTGGTTTTTTGTGTTTTTTTAGGCGATACCCCAAGCCATTAAGAATCGTCCCTAGGGTTTGGCGAGACGGTAATTCGCTCTGGTCGTATCCCTTTTCACCTAACAATGCCTCTCTTACTGCTCTGGCACTAATGCGCGCATACAGAAAAGTTGATTGAAATTTTGGGTCGGTTTGAGCTTTAGCATCTACCAATGAACGAATATCCGATTCTAAATTGGGCAGAATCTCAATACTCTTGTGTCTTCCTCTTGCCTGATAGTTATCTACACAGACTATCCCCGTCCGCCGTTCATCCAAGCCAAGTTGTACACTCTGGCGATTCCACCCCAACACTGTTTCTGCTTTGCGGGCTGAACTATCGAAGTAATCTTCGGTGACTTTTGCCATGAAGTCTCTTTTGCGACTGCCAGTTAGTTTTTTGGCTGCATCTTTAAAGGTAGATTTGATGGTGTCAGTCAGCATGACTTGAGGGATTTTCATTCTAGAGATTTAGTGGGGGTTAGTAGATCCGCGCTTCCTAAATATTCTAGAATGGCTGGTACTTTATTTTTTCGCAAGTCCCTTACCTTTCGTGGGTTTAGTAAATAATAATACGGACACAATATAAAATATTTCTTACAAAAAATACAGTCGAAAGAAGAAAATTTTGAGTAACTAGTCAGTTGAACCACACCTCAAGCAAGATAGTTTTGAAAAATTTGCTATCTCAATTGTCTAGTTAGACGTTTTTTGTGATGTAATCCTTATTAATATTAATAACCAGACAACATGTGAGGCTGTTATATGCCTGAAGTTAATTCTCAACAGCCCATAAATACTGCCGCTACTCTTGTGGAGAGTTATGCAGCAGGAAAACGGGACTTTAGTAAAGCAGAACTGGGTGATGCCGATTTGCAAGGCATTAACTTGAAAGGATGTGACCTGAGTTATGCTGACTTGAGTGAAGCTAACCTAAGTGGCGCTAATCTCAGGGGAACCGACCTGAGTTTCGCCGATCTCGAACAAGCTAATCTGAGGGATGCCGATCTTAGGGGAGCATTGTTGATGTCAGCGAATCTCCGCCAAGCCGATCTCAAAGGAGTAAAGCTAGAAAAAGCAGACTACGATCGCAGCACCCATTTTCCCCAAGATTTCGACCCAGTGAAAGCTGGTATGCAAATAAAAGTTGAAGATTAATTTAACAATATAACCAGTTCAAAAGAGAAGAATATTGCCCTCCTACCTCCTTCAATGACCCTACTTGCCTCAAGATAGAAGATATTTTTGCTAAAAGAGTTGTATTTTGGTGAAAAAGCCTATCTATGAGGTTGACAATGGAGGCAAAAAGTGGAACCATCAACCGACGCGCACCATTAATTACTGCTGGGATTTTTCTTGGTGTGGGTCTTGGGGGGTTTATTGATGGAATTTTACTGCATCAGATCCTCCAGTGGCATCACATGCTTAGTAGCATTCGACCTCTGACAAACAGAGCGAATATCGATTTGAACATGGTGTGGGATGGGTTCTTTCATACCTTAGATTGGGTATTCACGGCCACTGGACTTGTGTTACTATGGCGTGCTGGCCGGCGTGATGATGTTCCTTGGTCATCACAGACCTTTATTGGATCAATACTGATTGGTAGTGGGTTGTTCGACTTGGTTGAAGGTTTAATTGACCACCAAATTCTCGGTGTTCATCATGTGAAACCAGGCCCAAATGAGTTAGCTTGGGATCTAGGATTTTTGGCATTCGGTGTGCTACTTGTTGTTATCGGCTGGATAATGATAAAAAAGGAGTCATTAGTCAAGAGTCATTAGTAATTAGTCATTAGTCATTGGGCATTGGGCATTAGTCATTGGGCATTGGGCATAGGTTAATAATCATAGTTCTTCTCCCCCTGCCTCCTCTGCTCCCCCTGCCTCCCACACCTCCCACACCTCCCCTGCTCCCCCTGCCTCCCACACCTCCCACACCTCCCACACCTCCCCTGCTCCCCACTCCCCCTCTATGCCTACAGATACTTTTGAAAAAACTAGCTGGAGTTGGCAGCTTTCCCAATTTCAACAACAAGCGGGAGAATGGTGGGAATACCAGTTTTACCGCTTTGAGAAAACTCTACCAGAATTGCCTAATGGATGGTCGATTAGCCCTTGGTTAGGTGAGTTGCTGAAATTTCTGTTTTGGCTGGTAATTGGCTTATTTATAGTTTGGGTAGGTTGGCAATTATGGCGGGAATTCAGCCCTTATGTATATTCTTGGCTGAATAGAAGTGGAAATCTGACTGATTTTCGTGCAAAAACTCGCTCTAGTGAGGCATCCATAGCACTTTTGTTGGAGCGATCGCAAGAATTTTATCGTCAAGGTAACTACCGTGAGGCTTGCCGTTGTGTCTATTTAGCAATGTTGCAGCAGTTGCATCAAAAAGCGATCGCACCCCACAAACTCAGTCGTACAGATGGAGAATATCTGCAATTGCTGCGATCATCTGTAACTCCCATACAACCTTACGAAACTTTAATTACCACTCACGAGCAATTATGTTTTGGGAATGCCGAGATTTTGCCAGACAATTATGAGCAGTGTCGGCAAGCTTATCGGGAAATTTCCCCAGAATGAAAAAGAGACGTTGCATTGCAACGTCTCTACACAAAACAAACAATATTCTATTTGGTGAGAACCGCGATCGCCTTGTCTACAGCTTGCAAGGCAGTGTTTACTTCCGCCTCTGTGACAATTAACGGTGGCACAAACCGGACTACTTTTGGCCCGGCTGGTACTAGTAATACACCCTCTTTGATGGCAGCATTGACAATATCTGCTGCGGTTAATTGGATATCGGCTCGCAACTCCAAACCGTTGATTAAACCCCAACCCCGAACTTCGCCAATTTGCTGAGGATATTTCGCTGCGATCGCTCTCAACCCAGATCGCAACTGTTCACCCCTGTCTTGCACATTCTGCAAAATATTTTCCCGTTCCAATGTCTGGCAAACACTGAGTGCTACACCACACACAAAAGGATTGCCGCCAAATGTGCTGGCGTGTTCCCCTGGCTGAAAAACATCGCAGAATTTCTTACTCATCATTGCACCGATGGGAATACCGCCACCTAAGCCTTTGGCACTGGTGAAGATATCCGGCTCAACGCCAAGATGTTCGTAAGCCCATAATTTGCCACTGCGCCCCATACCAACTTGCACTTCGTCAAAAATCAATAAAATGCCAGTTTCATCGCAAATCTGCCGGAGCTTTTTGAAATAAGCAACATCTCCCGGACGCACACCGCCTTCTCCCTGCAATGGCTCAATCAGAATTGCCGCTACCCGGTAATCACCTTCATCCAACTCACTAATCGCCACTTCCACAGCGTTAATATCGTTGTAATTTACGTAGTAGAACCCAGGAACCAAAGGATCAAAATACTTTTGATATTTCGGTTGTCCTGTAGCGGTAACGGTGGCCAAAGTCCGCCCGTGGAAACTGGCATTGGCGGTTAAAATAATTGGTTTTTCAATGTCTAATACTGTGTGGGCATATTTCCGCGCCAGTTTAATTGCAGCTTCGTTAGCTTCAGCTCCAGAGTTGCAGAAAAATACGCGATCGGCACAAGAATGTTCAACAAGCCATTTTGCCAATTCACCTTGTTCAGGAATATAGTACAAATTAGAGACATGGTGCAGCTTCTGAATTTGGCGTGTTACCGCTTCTACCATAACTGGATGGGCGTGTCCCAAAGTGCAAGTGGCAATTCCCGCTACAAAGTCCAGATATTCTCGCCCCTGTGTATCCCAAACCCGGCATCCAGCACCCCGTTCTAGAGCTAAAGGAAACCGACCGTAGGTAGACATGACAGCTTCATTGAAGCTATCTGCATCAAAGGGACTAGATGCTACAGACCCTGAATCTGGGGAGATGGTGGCTTGGTCAACGAGAGTTTGTAGGCTCACTACCGCTCCTCCTGAAAGTTTTTCATTATATAGTTATTTACTAGTTTCCTAGAAATCCCTAAAAAATACTTTTTATTTATCACAATTCGGACTTCTTCTTAGAGTAACGCTTATATAACCTTGGCGGTGGTGAAAAAACTTTGGACTTTAACACTTGTGCAAGAGTCTGAGCGATAGCCAATTTGCGTAGATGCAGCCCAAACTAGGCATCGCAAGTGACTGTCTTGAATGTCAAGTGCGATCGCGTAACCCAACATAAATAAGGTGGTAATGTTGGGTTGCGTTTCACTCCACCCAACCTACTAGCACGGCTGCAAACCCTCTCCCTAGCTCCCTGCCCTCCTGCGATCTCAATGTGCAAATTAAATGCTTAACAGCTTACGTCCAATGCACTATTTTAGTCTTGCCACGCTACTACGATGGTATATGTTCTTACCGGAGTCTCTAGTTATGGTGTCCGGTAAAAGTGTATTCCCGCCATACTATGCTAAATCTGAGTGCTAGACAAAAACATTACCACCAACTACTAGATTTGTCGCTGTGAAATTATCTAAAGTTGCGAAGGTGTAAAAAGAATAATAACCAAGGACTTGAACTAGTGTAGAAGTACCCGATTGCACAAATTGTAGATTGCCATCTAAGATGGGGTTGCTGGTACTGTAGCCCCGACTCTTAAACAGGTCAGTGAAGACTAACTTATCCTGGCTCAGATCAAAGTCAGTGATTGTATCATCAGAATCGCTCAAACTTTGGTAGATGAACTGGTCATAACCGCTCCCGCCAGTCAAGGTATCGCTACCTGAACCACCAATAAGAATATCATTGCCAGCACCACCAAGAAGGCTATCATTTCCAGCACCACCGAGAAGGCTATCATTACCTAGACTACCAAGCAGGGTGTCGTTACCTTCACCACCCCGTAGTAGGTCGTTGCCACTCTTGCCATCAATGCGGTCATTTCCCCCTTGACCATTAATAACATCAGCTGAGTTGTCAAAGCCATTGACATTGTTGTTTAGGTCATTAAGAAAGGTGACTGTATTTTTGTTGAAGATGGTGCTTTGGGTAGAGTTGGCATTAAAGACATCAAAGCTGTCACGAATTTTGGTTTGCCCATCAAACAGGATATTGCCAATACTGGAGAGATTGTCTAAGTTTTCTAGGGGAAAGTTTTGCAGAATAACTTTGTCATCATCCACTCCTTCAAAGGTGATTTCCAGATTGTTACTATTCTGGGTAAGTAGCATATTTCGAGCAGTCAATCCAGCCCCTTGAAATTTCAGGGTATCCAATTGGCCAATGATTGCTGCTGACGGATTTGAGCCTTTACCTAACCCACCGAAGTCGGTAATGGTATCAACACCGTCACCTAAGTTGTAAACAAATTTATCCTTGCCACCGCCACCAGTTAAAATATCGTTGCCTTGATTACCTGCAATAATGTCGTTCCCAGCTTTAGCATAAATTATGTCAGCGTAGTTGTTGCCCACTAGATTATCAGCGCCACTAGTTCCAATCAAACCGTTGAACTCTAATGCACCAATATCAACTTTACCCTCAGATGTTCTGTCAAATTCGATGCCGCGCTGGTCTGTTATAATACCTACTGGAATCAGAGCATTGTTACCAGCGTTAATGGCGGGACTATCTTCAAATAAGGCATGGGTAAGGGTTGTACCACCGTTATTTTGCAATGGGCTAAGTTTGGGATCGATTGGGTTGGTGCTGTTGCCAACGATACTGCTACTGCTAGTAAAACCAGTGCTACCAGTGTTATCTCCAATCAGGTTATTACCGTCATCGATGAAGTCGCCGGAAACGTCGGGGTTGATATCACCGCCATAAAGATTTCTGTTGTTGAAGTTGCCTGCAATAATGGTGTTCCCAACGTTGATAGTCCCGCCACCAGAAACACCTCCACCAGTGCCGCCTCCCCAGTTGTAAAGGTCTTCTGCGGTGTTATTAGTAATCGTGGTGCTGTTCAGATTGAGGATACCTGAGCTAGAGATGCCGCCGCCGTTCCCTCCACTTGCCTTATTGCCAGAGACAGTACTGCTGGTGATGTTCAAGATACCTGAGTTAGATATGCCACCTCCAGAAAGTGCTGAATTACCAGAGATAGTACTATTACTCAAGCTGACACTGCCAGAGTTATAGATGCCGCCACCGTAGGACGGGTAAGGGTCAGGCCCATAACGATTCAGACCACTGGCGGAAGCCCCATTACCAGAGATAGTGCTTCCTATTATGCTGAGAGTACCTGTGTTGAATATGCCACCACCGAAGGCAGAGGAGTAACTGATAGATGCACCATTACCAGAGACAATGCTGTTAGTGAGGCTGAGGTTGCCTTTGTTAAATATGCCTCCACCGAAGGATGAGCCACTGTTATTAGAGACAGTGCTGTTAGTGAGGCTGAGAGTACCTTTGTTAAATATGCCGCCTACTGCTCCCTTATTGCCAGAGACGATGCTTGCCGTCAAGTTAAGGCTAGTATTGTTATTAACCAAAATACTGCCAAACGCATCGTTAGCATTAGCAATCTTCAAGCCATTAATGTTAGCATCTGTGCCTGTTCCTGATATCTCAAACACGCCAGAGGCATTATTTCCACTCAAGGTAAGGTTTGCTGCCCCAGTCCCCAAAAGGGTAATATCATTGGTGATTGTGAGTTTATCGGTGGTGAGGGTGATAATATCTGGAGTTTTATCACCAAAAACTCCTGCAAAGGTAATAATATCTGCCCCAGCAGTAGCATTAGCATTGAGGATAGCTTGCCGCAACGACCCATCTCCAGAATCGTTGGTATTAGTCACGACTAAATCATTGGCTGCGATCGCTACTGTGGCGGTATAATTCACATTATCGATTTGGTAAGCCGAATCTGCTGCCAAGTTGAGAGTCAGATTTTCCGCCGCTTCTGCCTGAATATCGTTGACAGGTGTCAAAGTGATATCTACATAGCTTTGCCCATTAGCAATCACGATACTGTTGCCGATGACAGGTTTGCCACCCACGCTTAGGTTGTAGTCTGCAATACTCGCATTGCCATTGGCAGAGAAGTTGACTGTTAATGCTCCATTGCTGTTGCTGCGGCTAACGCGGTAACTACCACTATTCCCACTGTTTTCATCAGCAGTGTTATCAGTGGCGATGATGCTGATGGTGGGGACAAGGGGATTGGGATTATTAGGTGGCGTAATTATACTAGGCTGGACTTCATAAGCACCAATATCAACTGCAAGACCAGATATCCTGTCAAATCCAGCGCTTCTTTGATCGGTAGTTACACCAGGAGGAACTAGAGAATTATTGCCAGCATTAAGAGCAGGGCTATCTGCAAGTAAGGCGTGAGTAAAGGTTGCACCACCGTTATTTTGCAGCGAACTGAGTTTTGGGTCAATGGGGTTGGCGGTTGTGCCAACGAGAGTGCTGGTGGTAAAGCCAATACTACCAGTGGCATCGCCAATCAAGTTATTGCCAAAGTCAGTGACGCTACCGGACACGTCAGGTTGTATATCATCGGCAAGGGACTTGTCAAAGTTGTCTGCAATGATGGTGTTACTAACTTTCATGGGGCTACCATAGCTAGCAACACCCCCACCATTACCAACATCATTGCTATCTGAGTCGGCTGTGTTGTTAGTAATTGTGGTATTGATCAGAGTGAGATTGTCGTTATTTGTGTAGCTGCCGCTATTATATATACCACCGCCTTCGTCATTGGCTGTATTGCCTGAGATGGTGCTGTTAGTTAGAGTAGCTGAACCACCAAAATAAGTACCATCATCTGCGTTAACGACACCGCCACCGTTATAGTTTGCCTTATTGCCAGAGACAGTACTTGCCGTTAGGTTGAGAGTACCGCCTTGATTGTAGATGCCGCCGCCATAGTTTGCCGTATTGCCAGAGACAGTACTTGCCGTTAGGGTAAGATTACCAGTGTTTGCGTTGGAACCGTCATTATAGATACCACCACCGAAGTCACCCGTATTGCTAAAGACACGACTTCCTCTAAGGCTGAGGATGCCACCGTTATAGATTCCGCCTTTGGTATTACCAGAAACACTACTTCCCGTCAGACTGAGGATGCCGTTATTGGAGATGCCGCTTTCCTCTGTATTGCCAGAAACACTGCTTCTTGTCAGGCTGAGGATGGAATTTGAATTGACTTGAATACCGCCGCTAGCGATCGCCAAACCGTCAATATTAACACCTGTCGCTGTTCCCGATATCTCGAATACTCTGGAGGCATTATTCCCACTCACAGTAAGTTTGGATGCGCCAGTTCCCAGGATAGTAACATCATCGGTAATGGTCAGTTTTCCAGAGGTGAGGGTTATTACATCTGGGGTAGCATCAGTAAAGATTTTCCCAAAGGCGATCGTATCATCCCCAGCAGTAGCATTAGCTAAGTTAATAGCCTCCCGTAAGGTAGTGACATGATTATTCGGATTCCCATCATCTACATCCCCGGTACTATTTACTGTAAAGGTTGCCAGGATTCCTGTATAAGCTTTCCGCGCCGTTTCTGCAAACGCTAAAGTTACTTCCATATCACCGGTGCGGACTTCCAGATCCCAATTGCCGCCCAGTGCTGCATTGCCTGTAAGCTGACGGGAAGCGGCAATATTCGCTCCTGTAAGGTGGCGCAGTTTGGCAATAAATTCTGCCCCTGCATCACCGTCAGCTACGTTACAACCATAGATGAGTAATTTAGCTGGAGATTCTGTAGCAGATTCAACCGATAACCCAACGGTTTTTGATGAGGCGGTAAATATCTTCTGCCACTGTTGTAGTTGCTGAGTATATTCATCAAGGGTATCAACTCCCAAGCGGGTGTTACCTAGTTGCAAGCTACCAGGAAGACCGTGGCAAACAATATGAATGCTGCTAAGATTCTGGTTGGCACGAGTTGCCAAAACCTCCGTAATTTGCTCAACACCGTTCTGTGTTGGATCGATTACGAACACATCAGTGTTGGAAATAACACCTTTGACTAAGCTGTGATAGTCTTCCACAGCCATGTCGATAAAGACCAGGTTGCGTGTGTAATGTGTGGGAATTAAGGAATTTACTTGGAAGTCTGGGGTATGTAGCGTTGCCATTTTTTTACTTCAAGCTAAGGTTTAAGGTTTTGAGGTCAACTCAAACTGACTGAAGCCTTGTCATGACGAGTTTTCACACAATTAATAACAGTAATAGGGAATTATTTTTACTATTAATTTCTTTCTTATCGTCACGCAAGTTGCTGCTTTTGTAAAGCGATGCAAGTATATAGTTTTACTAAATTGCTAAAGTCACTAAGGGACTTCCAAATAAAAAAATGTCCCAAAACTGACGAAAAAACCATCTCTATTTCTCCTATCTCTGTGTTCTCTGTGTCTCTGTGGTAGCCTTTTGCGTCTACGTTTATTTGGATAATTTATTTCTTGGAATTCCCTAAGCTAGAAAACATCTAAACCAAACTAAACATAACTCTTGTCGGGTGGGCAACATCA
This sequence comes from Nostoc sp. ATCC 53789, assembly GCF_009873495.1. GTDB lineage: Bacteria > Cyanobacteriota > Cyanobacteriia > Cyanobacteriales > Nostocaceae > Nostoc > Nostoc muscorum_A. The sequence goes on from NZ_CP046703.1 coordinate 3,128,263, forward strand.
GCACCCTCATGATGGAAGTTCAAGTTCAATGTGGGACAACTTACTATTCGTGCTGAGTCCCTTCAAAACATAGTATGTATAGCTGTCGTCGCTATCGGAGAAATCGAAAATAAGACTATAGGGACTGAAATAGCAGATTCAGTCTTGAGAATTTTGGAGTTTTACCCAGATTTATCGAGCTGTTACTGAATAAGTCTTTAAGCTAAGTAACTCGTTTGAAGCGTTCTTATTCAGTAGCAAGTGGTAAATTTTATGCCCTACTAATTACTCTTGAGTCATCGCTGAAGACATCAATGATTATATTGATTTACTCCCAGTTACTTATCTTAATTTTATACATATCTCAAAGATTATGCGAATTATACATATTTTGAACCACGTTCAAGAAATAGGTAACGGTATTGTGAATGTGGCTGTGGATCTGGCTTGTTTACAGGCAAAATCTGGTTATGAGGTAGCGGTTATTTCTGCTGGTGGTGAATATGAGAAATTATTAAATAACTGTGGTGTCAAACACTACCAACTAGACCAAACTAGAAAACCGAACAGTATTATCAAAGCAGCTGTGCGTTACCGGGCGATCGCAGCAGAATTTCAGCCGGATATCGTTCATGCTCACATGATGACGGGGGTAATTTTAGCACGTATTTTTCAAGGAAATAAATATACTTTAGTTTCCACTGTCCACAATGAATTTCAGCGTTCCAGTCTGCTGATGGGTTTAGCTGATAGAGTAATTGCTGTCAGCAAGGCGGTGCGAGATTCTATGGCAAAACGCGGTATCCCAGAAAACAAGTTGCGGGTAGTATGCAATGGAACTTTGGGCAGCCCCCGCACCCGGCAAATCCAAGATTATCAACCTTTAGGGTTACAACGTCCAGCGATCGCTACTGTAGCAGGAATGTATCAACGCAAAGGTATCGCTGAGTTAATCGCTGCCTTTGAACAAATTGCCCCAGATTTTCCCCAAGCGCATCTTTATTTGGTAGGAAATGGCCCTGATAAACAGCTATTTGAGGCACAAGCACAAGCAACTTCTGTAAAAGAACGGATTCATTTTGAAGGCTTCCAGCCGCAACCTCAACGCTACCTGATATCTTGTGACATATTTGTGTTGGCTTCTCATCGCGATCCTTGCCCTCTAGTACTTTCGGAAGCTAGGGAAGCTGGAACTGCGATCGTTGGCACTCAAGTAGATGGGATTCCTGAAGCTTTGGATAATGGGCAAGCAGGTCTTTTAGTGCCAGCAAAAGATAGTAATGCTTTGGCTGGGGTTTTAGTGCAATTACTGAGTAATGCCGATATGCTCCATGAGTGGAAGAATCGGGCAAATCAAAACCTACAGTGGTTAAGTGTTGCCCGCGTTCATCAGGAAACACTGGCAGTATATCGTGAGTTAATTACAGATTAAAGTGAATTGGGAATTGGGAAGAGGACTTGGGGACAAGGAGAATTGGGGACAAGGGGAAAGACTTGTTTCAAGTTCTCACCTCTTGTCCCGAATGGCACTAAGAAAAGCTGAAATCTGGTCAGGGCAGGGTGTGGGAGGTGTGGGAGGTGTGGGAGGACGGGGAAGAAGTCTTACCCCCACACTCCCCACACTCCCCACACTCAAAAAGCAAGTTATATCAGGGCTTTGCGATTAACTTAGTGCCATTCCCTCTTATCCCCTTGTCCCCTTGTCCCCTGCTCCCCTATCCCCTTGCTCCCCTGCCTCCCAGTCACAAAGGATGATAGAAAGTGTTAATAGTGTAGCGATCGCTTTAATTTTAAAGCTACACCTAAAGCACCAAGGGCCACTACACCCAAAACGTTAGTTGATTCAGGAATGGCTGTGTAATAAGATGCGACTCTAATAGGCCCATCTTTATCTGTTTGATCTGCTGCTATTGCTGGAATGATTCCAGCACCGGGTGCTAGATTTGGTAGTGTAGCGAAGGGATTGTAAAAAATGCTTCCGTTTCGGATTACACCACCACTAAAAGTAATAGTGCTACCACTGATGGTAATGTCTGTAAAAATATCCTTTAGATCGGGGTTATTAGATAAACCAATCTTTCCATCTCCATTTACATCTCCCCACTCTACAGGCTCATTATCAAATGCTGGAGTCGAATCGGGATTAGTATAGAACGGCGTTTTTAATTCAAAAACCAAGCTTTCTATATCGTATCCAGTGTTATTTAGAAAGTTATTAGCTACATCTGGCACACCATATTCTATTACTTGTCCTGGTTGAAAATCTGTAAGGATTCTTGGCTTTTTCGTGTTGAATATATCTTCATTCACACTCGTTACAATGGGTTCTACCAAGATAACGGCTCTCGCTGGTGTCAAAGATAAAAAACTAATTCCTGCTGCTCCTAGAAGAGACAAGGCTATTTTGGTTACGCTTGTAGTCATATTTCTGTCCTCTTCATATTGATTGAGAGAATGCTATATTGCGTGAGTTAAATCAAACAGCAAAACCTCACTTTTTAACTGCTATCTATTTGCTAGATAAATAGCGGTTAATGTGTGTCTGCTCAGTGAGTTTACACATACTCGTATGTTGATTTATAAAGCAATTCTTGTAATGCTTTATCACAATAACTAGTAATTTCACGCAATCTTTATCAAAAATCTAAATTAGAACTTATTAATTGACAAATTAGACAATCAATGTGTGGATTTTAAATACAAAAATCTTTGCAACACAATAAATAGTAATGGCGTACAGATGTACGCCACTACCGAAATACTTAGTTTTATATAACTTATATGCTCATTAGCTTATAAGTTTTTTGGTAAATCCATGCAACCTGCTTAACACTGGCTTCGCCCAATTTCCACCCATCAAATCGTGTAACAGAGTATAAAAGCAGGGAATGATAAACAGTGTCAGCACTGTTGCCAAAGATAAACCCGAAAACACTACTACACCTAATGGTTGCAGAAATTCTGAACCTTCCCCGATTCCTAACGCTAGGGGAAACATACCTAAAACAGTGGTAATAGTTGTCATTAATATCGGTCTTAGGCGTTGAGGTGCAGCTTTCAAAATGGCAGTTTTCCGGTCAACTTTTTCCCGTTCTAGAATTTGATTGGCCAATTCCACCATAATGATGGCGTTATTGACCACAATACCCACCAGCAAAACTGCACCGACAATCACTGTCGCCCCAATTGCAGTTTTGGTAATGTAAAGCCCGAAAATTCCCCCAGCTAATGCCAAGGGAATTGTAAACATAATTACTAGCGGGTCAATCAGAGAATTGTATTGCACCGCCATCACTACAAAGACTAGAAAGGCAGCTAATCCACCTAGAAGTTGCAATGAACTTTGCAGCTGCTGATTAGATTCAGAGGCTGCACTGGGTAATATGGTAATTCCTTCAGGTAAATCGATACTATTTAGTACCGTACTCACCTGTTCTAGGGCACTACTGAGGCTAGCTCCCTCGGTTAAGTTGCCAGCAATTAATAAAACCTGACGCTGGTTAATTCGCTGAACTTCTCCAGGCGCTTGAGCTTCGGCAATTTTGGCAACATCGCTCAAGCGGACTTGGCGATTGTTATCCACAAATAAAGGCAACCTTTCTAATTGAGAAGGTACTTGCACTGATGCTTCATTCAACTTTACTCGGACATCAACTAAACGGTTGCCGCGTTGCAACTGAGTTGGAACACTGCCTTCGATCGCAGTTTGAATTGTCTGCCCTATTTGTGTAGCAGTTAGCCCTAAAGCTGAAACCCTTTCCCAGTCAGGAAGAATCTGTATTTCTGGTTGGCGATCGTCTGCATCGGGACGAAATCTCGCTAAGGTGGCTTGTTCTTCTAAAGCTGTTAGTACCTGACGGCCAGCTTCTTCTAAATTATTTACGTCATTTCCCTGAATTATTACGTCAACATCAGCACCACGGACAGGAGAATTGCTGAGAATCAAACCCCGCACTTGACCGGGGGTAAGGCGCAGACGAATTCCTGCTAAATTTAACTTGTTCAACTCTTGGGTAACTCGTTCTACATAAGCTTGCACGTTAGTACCCGTTTTCAGGGTAATATTGCTGGAAGCTCGTAGGGCATTAGCATTGGTAGTGTTGCCAAAGAGAGAGCCACCAATTGTAGAGAAAACATATTCCGTTTCTGGCTGTTTGTGGATAATCTCATCTACCGCAACCATTACTTTTTGGTTGGTTTCTAAAGGTGTACCGGGAGGAAACTGAGCATTTAAGTTAGCTTGTCCGGTGTTGATGCGAGGGAGAATTTCTTGGGGAATTTGGGGAGCCATCCACAAACTACCGCCGCCGAAAAGGATAATAACGATCGCTACTGTAACCAACCGCCAGCGTAATATTCCAGTTAAAAAACTGCTATATACCCTCGTAGAAGCATCGAAACGGTTATTAAACTCCCGCAACAGCCAAAAATTGCTCAACCCGCTAGAAAACTTCCATGCCAACATCCGAGAGGCGAACATCGGTACAACAGTTACGGCAATTAAAATTGAAGCCGCTACGGAAAAGGTGATGGTAAGAATTAACTCATTGAATAGTAGTGCAATAAAACCACCAATGAGCAAAAATGGCAAAACTGCCACCAAGTTCGTACTAGTGGAAGCAACCAAAGCTGATTCTACTTCTTGGCTACTTTTTTCTGCTTGAGAAATTAGTTGCTGGGAATTCAAGCGGCTTTTATTATCCTTACCGGGAGTCATCCCAGCACCCTCGGCAATATTCTCCAACATGACGATGGAGTTATCGACCACAATACCTACACCTAGCGCTAGACCACCCAAACTAAAAACGTTGAGAGATAAACCAAATAGCCCCATTAAGATGATGGCAGCTAGACTTGCTAGGGGGATGGCGAGGACGATGATGAAAGTTTGCCGCAGAGAACCAAGAAATAGAAGAACTGCGATCGCTGCTAGTGCAGTACCAATCAATCCAGAACTAGTAACATTCGAGATGGAGTTGCGAATAAACCGCGACTCATCCAAGGTTGGTGTCAGAACCGTCCCTTCAGGAATTAGACCGGACTTCCGAAGTTCTTCTAAGCGTTTTTTCACACCCTCGACAACGTTGATGGTATTAGCATCTGGCTGCTTTTGGATGCTGACTTTTACAGCTTGTTGCCCGTTGAGTAAGACGTACACCCTTTGCTGTTCTGAGCCATCAATGACTTCGGCAAAGTCGCGCAAATAGACGCGGCGCTTGGGAGTAGTGGAAGCCGGGAGAGATGAGGTAGTGGAGGAAGTGGGGGAAGAGACTTCAAAAGAAAGATTGCTGATTTCATTAGCATTTTGGAACCGTCCGACGGTACGGGTTAATGGTTCAGCATTCTGCCCTAAAAGCCGACCGCCAGAGATATCTAGGTTGCGATCTCTGAGTTCATCTAGGATATCGGTCAAACCTACACCCAAAGCTTGCAACCGATCTAAATCTATATTGACCCTAACTTCTTCTAGAACTCCGCCCGATATGTCTACCCCTGCAACTCCGGGTACAACACTCAGTTCGCGGGCTAATTCTTCTTCAGCAAAAACGCGCAAATCCACGCCTTCGAGGGAGGGTGAAGTTAATGCCAATTCGTAAACGGGTAACTGGGAAGGATCGACTTTAAATAAGCGTGGTTCTTCGATGCTTTCTGGTAATGTGCTTCTAGCTCTGTTAAAAGCAGCCGTAGCATCGTTTAAAGCTTGGTCAATATTGCCACCTGGCTGAAAATACAGATCCAAATTTATCTGTCCCTCACGAGTTTGGGAAAAAATTTGAATCACGCCCTCAGTAGCACTAAAGGCTTCTTCTAGTGGTCTTGTGACTTCATCAACTGCTACCTCTGGGGATATTCCAGGCGCTTGTATTCGCACACCAATCCGAGGATAGGTAATTGATGGTAGTAAATCTACTGGCAACTTGACGACAAAAAAGACACCCATCACTATTACTGCCAGCGTCAGCATCAGTGTCCCGATGTGTTGGCGGATTGATATGGCACTGATACTAAATCCGCCACCGTTTTTTACTTGCTGCATGACTGTGGTCTGACTCCAATTACAAATACAAAATAAAAACTCAAAACGTCATTTTTAATTTTGAATTTTTAATTTTGAATTCCCCGTAGGGGCTACCTCTGCTGTTTCAGAAATAATCGATAAACGTACAGCGTCTCCATCTTTTAAGGGTTGACCACTGCGAACAACATAGCGTTCTCCCGATCGCAAGCCAGATAAAATTTCCACTTTGCCATCGGCTCTTTTTCCTAATGTCACAGCACGCGCTGCCACTTTCGTGCCATCTGTTTCTTTGACCACAAATAGCGTCCCAGCAGGATTTTCTGCCCCGGCAGTATTAGCTGCGTTGGACTGGGGAGACTTACCTGTATTCTTAGAGTTGTTGCTCCCTGCTTGTTTCTGAATAGCTGTTTGCGGTACGACTACACGCTGTTGAGTCTGGTTTTCAAAGTTGACTCGTGCCAGTAATCCACTGCCAATCTTGCCTTGAGCGTTGGGAATCACTACCTCTACAGGTATTAAGCGAGCCGTAGCATCGGCAGCTGGAGAAATCCGCGTAACTCTCCCAATTAATGTTTCCTTGGGAAAGGCATCTAAGCGAACTTGTACAGACTGTCCAACCTGAATTTGTGCTAGTTCTAATTCAGAAACTTGCACAACGACTTTGACACGGTTAAAATCGCCAATCTTTACGACTTCATTACCTGGTTGCAGAAGATTGCCTGGTTCTGTCACCTTTTCTGTAACTATGCCAGTGATGGGAGATGTCAGCCGAGCGTAAGACCTGCGTTCTTTGGTTTGGGCAACCAATGCCTGTTGGGCCAAAACTCTACCTTCGGCGGCAGCGACGGCTTGCTGTTCTGTACGGACTTGCTCTTGGGCTGCCCGCAGTGCCTGGGCTGCTGTTTTGGCCTGGGTGCGTGCTTGTTGGGCAGTTTGTTCAGCGATCGCTCCGGCTTTAAACAACCTCTGTTGCCGTTCTGAATCTGCCTGAGCTTGTACCACTTCTAGCCGTGCCCGTTCAACGTCAGCACGGGCATTGCTTACCTGATTGTTTGCCCTGGCTACTTCAGATTTCAGGGCTGCTAGTTCTGCTTCTGCTTGCTTTAATTCAGTCGAAAGTATGGCATCATCTAACTGCCCGACGTTTTGCCCAAGCTTAACTCTATCGCCCACATCAAGGTTCAAGGCTAACAAGCGACCTTCTACCTGCGATCGCAGTGATACGATGCGGAAGGGTGTTGTATTACCTGTATATTCTGGTTGTTTTTCGAGCAAGTCAGTTCTAGCGATCGCCACATCTACAGGCGTTACCCGACTACGTTCCCTATTACCAGGACTCTGAGATTGTGCATCTGCTGATTCTTTGGGCGACGAACCGCAACTCGCCGTCAGCAATCCTATAGCTACAAAACAGGAAATTAATAAACTTCTTACAGGAGTTGAGGAAAAAAAGGAATTTTCCCCTTTCACTTTGCCACCTGTTGCACAAGTACTGTTTGCAAGAAGTCTACTTTTGAAATCTGCGGTCGCCACCTCAGTTTTCACAACTGAATCTAACTGGATAATTATTAGTTGGTTAGCGACTACGGGATCTTTCATTTTCACCTGTTTGTGCGGCTTATCTTTTTCCAAAATCATCTGTTTTTCTCTTATTGGGGAGCTTTTGGGGTTAAACAGCCGTGTTTTACCAAGTAATTTTGAGAGATATCATTAACAAAAAACGGCGAGAATGAAGCATAAGCTGTATGACAGTAATTTTTGATTCAAAAATTACTGTTTTCCCACAAAATTCCAAAACTTCTCACCGTTCTACTTCTTACGCAGAGGTAGATAATCTTCTTGCAGTTAACAAATTATAAACTTTAGTATAAATATTTGTCATTTTTCTGGAATCTACCCAGAGGAGAAAGCTGGTTTTTTCCAAAGATATGAAGCTTTTTTGCTGGATATCATAATTTGGGCAGTATTACAATAATTACCCTTGTTTTTACCTACTCAATTTATTCTACTATAACTAGCAGGTATTACGGGTATTTACTATTTTATTAAGAATGTTAAAGATTTATTGCTTAATTGTGTCTATAATGTAGTGGAAAACACAATTTCTTCTTACCCCCCTTGCGTAATATGGCAAGAAATAGGGCGACAAGTACCATAGCAACCAATACGGTTCGGTTAAAGGGGAAAGGGGAAAGGGGAAAGGTTTTGAATACATCCTTTACCCTTTACCCCTTACCCCTTAACCTTTCCCCAGACTACAAGGAAAGTGAAAAATGCTTATCCGAACCGTATTGCTATAGCAACAACAGGTAAGAATGAACTTTTTTACCAGAAATATATTTGTATTAGGTGAGGAATGTAAGGCGTGACATCTCTGTTTAAAACTGCACAAACCACTGATGAATCCCAGATTTCCGAATTTTTCCAGGAATCAACAGGTAAATGGCGATCGCAACGACGCTACTACACCCTACCGAAGGGAGAAACTAAGGAGATCGAGAGTATAGTTACGATCAATTTTTTAGAGCAGGGCTGTGATGAATTGCAAAACCTAGCTCAGATGCACGATTTGCCTGATACAAAGAGTTTAATCTGTGGTGCAGCAGTTGTCTGGGAAAGTACGGATGTGCTGACGGCAAAGAAAGAATCGCAAGGTTCAACAATATTTGGAGTGATGGGAAATACCTTGTATCGCGATCGCGGTTTTGCCATATCTAAACCAGTCACCGCCCAGTATTATTTCTCCAACCCGAAAACAATGTGTTTGCGAACTGAATACAACGGTTCAGTGTTTGAAGAAGAGTTAAAGCTAATTGGCAGTAAATACCGCACCAGACAGACTATTATCTCTCGTGCTGGTGAACAGTTGATGATTGGTCAATATTTAGAAAATAGAATAGAGAGTTAGTTTATCGGGTGCGGCTGGCTGTAGTCTCACCCGTTTTGAAACTACCTAGCACCTAGCTATCAACTTGCAATATAACTTTTTATAACAATTTTTCAAACTTTCCCCCAGAAAGTTAGTCGCTATGTAAAAATTGGAAGTGAAATGAGAATTAATTCGGCGACAGTGTTTGATTTTAGTATTGACAGGCTTTTCCCTTTTGGTATTACAGACTTCTCTCCGAAATCTAAATCTCTACAAACTTATGATTTTGGAGACATTTAATGTCAATTTACGTTGGTAACCTCTCCTATGAAGTTACACAAGATGCGCTGAGTACTGTTTTTGCAGAATATGGTTCTGTAAAGCGCGTTCAGCTACCTACTGACCGTGAAACAGGCCGTTTACGCGGTTTTGCTTTCGTGGAAATGAGTTCAGAAGACGAAGAAACCAAAGCCATTGAATCCCTTGATGGTGCTGAATGGATGGGTCGTGACCTTAAAGTGAATAAGGCCAAGCCCAGAGAAGACAGAGGTGGCGGTGGTTCTTTCGGTGGTAATCGTGGCGGTGGTGGCGGTGGCTACAACCGTGGCGGTGGCGGTGGTCGCTACTAAACTCAGGCGAAAACCATTTAGTTTAATCTAGAAAAGGCTCAGGCAGAAATGCTTGAGCCTTTTTTATTCCGGTTCAGTTAGTCATAAAAACCTTAACTTGCGTAGGATTGGGTTTCACTTGTTTCAACCCAACCTATTGCTGGAGTAATTATATCTTTGATAAGACGGCTTGCAACTCTCCAATACAACCAGGTTATCAAGCTGTCTCGCCATTTGCAGCTTGTGGCATCGACTCAATCAACGCCCTTAACACTTTATTGACCGATTCTGGTGTAGTGAAAACCTGAGCCACATCTTCATCTAAGACCACAACTGTTAATTGTTGCGTTCCACTACGGGCAGCGAAGCGATTAGGCTTTGCTTTTTGATAATCGAAGCGATACTCAGCCTGAAGCTCGTCGTCAGAATTTTGCGATTGTTCAAAAGGTGTTTCGTTCATAATCTTCACGTTCCTTTCGAGTAGCTAGACGGGCGCTGATGATACGGATAGTATTGGAACGCTCAGTGAAACAAATCAACAGCAAGAGATTTTGTTGAGAGTGACCAATAATGATTTCTCGCTGCTCATCTATAGAGTGCGCTTCATCATCAAAGATCACTGCCAGAGAATTGCCGAAGACAGTTTTGGCTTCTTCAAAGCTGACACCGTGCTTCTTCAAATTTGTGGCTGCTTTTGATTGATCCCACTCGAACTCCATGACTAGATCGTATCCGATTAGCTATGCAAACTTGATTAATAATGAGTTGCCGACTTGCGATGATGAACGGCTGTGATGCCATCATTATCTAACAATTTGCCATTCTCGACAGTGGCATAAACTAGCCAATGGTCGCCAGATTCCATCCGGTTTTGTACAGAACATTCCAGATATGCCAAGGCATCTGCAAGTATGGGAGAACCGTTTTCAGCTTCTTGGGCGGCGACATCGGCAAATCGGTCTTGTCCTGGGCCAAAGGGTTTGAGAAAGTGTTTCATCAACCCCAAATGATTCCCTTCTTTAAGAATATTGAGGACAAATTTGTTTCCTGTATGGGTCAGTGTTTCTACTGCCCGTTCTTTAGCGACAGCTATGGTTAAACCAGGCGGATTAAAGCTAGCTTGAGCTACCCAGGAGGCTAACATGGCACTAGAGCGATCGCCTTCTTTGGCAGTTAAAACGCACAGAGAACCAACAATACGACCAACTGCTTGTTCTACAGTTGTTGCAGGTTGACTTGGCGATCGCACTTTTCTAGCTTTCTTTAGTGCTTGGGCAAAGTCGGTTCCGGCTTCTTCACACAATTGTAAGGTGGCATCGTCGGGTTTAAATTTCACGCGGATGGTATCAAAACCAAACCGATAACCAGCATCCTTTAATTTACCTTCAATTAAATCAACTGCTTCCCCACTCCAGCCAAAGGAACCAAAAACACCAGCGAGTTTATTATTAGTCGCGGTAGATAGCACAATTCCTAAAGCTGTTTGCACAGGTGTGGGTGCATGACCGCCGAGAGTTGGAGAACCCATGATGAAACCACCGGCTTTTTCCACAGCCGCCCGGATTTCTTCTGGTTCAGTAAATTCGCAGTTAATCGATTCTACAGCGACCCCAGCTTTGGTGATGCCACGAGCGATCGCTTGGGCTAAAGTTGCGGTATTTCCATAAGCTGACGCATAAATTAACGCCACTGTCAAGTCAGCAGAAGTTTGCTGTTGACTCCATTCTCGATAAGATTTGGTCAGTTCGATTAAGCCATAACGTACTAAAGGCCCGTGTCCATTGGCATACATTCTCACGGGGAAATCGGCTAGTTTTTCCAGCGCAGTTTCTACTTGACGGGCGTGGGGAGCCATGAGGCAATCAAAATAATAGCGCCGATCTTCGTTATAGACTTCCCAGCCTTCATCAAATACCTGATCTCCACAAACGTGCGCCCCGAATAACTTATCTGTATAGAGAATTTCTGTTTGCGGATCGTAGGTGCAGAGTTGATCTGCATAGCGGGGATTCGGGGTGGGAATAAATTGTAAATTATGCCCGTTACCCAAATCTAGGGTTTCTTCACCCCGCATAACCAGAATTTGCAAATCTGGATTTTCCAGCGCTGCACGTAAATTTATCGCTCCGGGATTAGAACAAACAAAGGTGATTTGTGGAGCAATTGCTAACAAAGCTTTTAAAGTTGCAGCCCGGTTAGGGTTAACGTGTCCCAAAATTACATAATCTAAATCTTCGAGATGGAAACGCTGCTGTAAGGCTTCTAAATAAATTTCTGTAAACGTTTCCCCCGGAGGGTCAATGATGGCATTTTTATCGCTTTCAATTAAATAAGAATTAGCAGTTGTACCCTTGGCAAGGGCATATTCAATTTCAAATCTCAGCCTTGACCAACTGCGCGATCGCAGTATTCTTGTATCTGTAGCTATTGGATAAACTTGAACATCACGAGGTTTATTTTTTGACATGGCTTTATTGGGTATTGGTGATTGGGTACTGGTGATTGGGTATTGGGTGTTGGGTATTTGGAAAACTTTTCCCAGTTCCTAGTCCCTAGTCCCCAGTCCCCAATCCCTAATCCCTAATAATGATTTCCGACTTTGCGGTGATGCACAGCAGTTAAAGTATCGGGTTTAGAAACTCGTCCGGCGTAGACGGTGCTGTATACTGCCCAATGGTCGCCGCAATCCATTCTACTGACGACTTCGCACTCCATGTAGGCGAGGGCATCGTTGAGGATGGGGGCTCCATTTTCGGCTGGCTGGGTTCTTACTCCTTCAAAGCGATCAGCACCAGGGGCGAACCGTTTCAAAAAGTGCTTCATGAGTGGTTGGAAATTGCCTTCTTCTAAAATGTTGAGAACAAAGCGATCGCCTACTTGCATGAGTGATTCAATCGCCCGATCTTTGGCAACTGCAATGGAAAATCCCAAGGGTTTGAAGCTGGCTTGAGCAACCCAGGAGGCTAGCATGGCACTGGATACATCACCTTTTTTGGCAGTAATAATATACAGTCCGCCACTGAGTCTACCCAGTGCTTTATCTAAGTCAGCACCCAGAGATTTCATTGCTTTGATGCTGCGATCGCGTGTTACCCATTGAGCTAAGTCTGTACCCGCTTCTTCACACAGCTTGTAAGTGTTTTCTGTGGGCGCTTGTTTAATCCGAATCGCTGGAAAAACTGTTGTCAAACCCAAATTACGGAATTTACTCACTAAAGGATCTATCGGCTCATCATCGCCACCACCGGTTTCAAAAACGCCGATAGCTTGCTTTTCTTTGGCAGATCCTAAAACTGTGCTGAGTGCAGATTGGATACTCGCAGCACCAGAAGCCGGAGGTAGACCAACAATTAGCCCTGCACAACGGCTGACTAGTTCCCGCAGTTCTTGTAAATCGACTTCAGATCCCAAATCGACAATTTCCACGGCGACACCGGTTTTACCGATCCCGTTGGCAATTGCTTGGGCGAGGCGATCGCTATATCCATATTCGGAAACATAAAATATTCCAATTACCGTTTCTGGCTTGGCTTGGGTTTGACTCCAAGTGCGGTAACGTCCAACTAGTTCCTCAACATTGTGAGATAATAACGGCCCGTGTCCTGTGGCAATCATATCGATGGTTTTAAGTTCCCCCATCCGCTTCAGGGCAGACAAAACCGACCGCGCATTCGGCCCCATCAAGCAATCGTAGTAGTAGTGAAAGTCTTCTTCGATCGCTGCCAAGTCTTCATCAAAGGTGCTATCTGAGCAATAATGCAGCCCAAAAGCATCGCAGGTATAGAGAGTTTTGGTTTTGTGATCGAAGCTGAAAATGGTATCCGGCCAATGTAAATTTGGAGCAATCACAAATTCAAATTCATGACCATTGCCCAAATCCAAGCGATCGCCATTTTTCACAATCCGCCGCTTAAATGGCTGATGTACGAAATCCTCAAGAAACTGAATCGCCACCTTAGAACCGACAACGGTAATTTCTGGAGCCATTTGCAACAAGTCTTTAACCAAACCGCTATGGTCTGGCTCAGTATGGCTGATAATCAAATAATCAATATCCGTTGGGTTGATTAGTCCGGTGAGCGTATCAAAATATAGTTGACGAAACTTTTCGTGGGAGGTATCAACTAAAGCAGTCTGCTCCCCACGGATGAGAAACGAGTTATAAGTAGTACCGTTTTGCAAACCAAACTCAATATCGAAGCGATCGCGATCCCAGTCTAAAGAGCGAATTGCCGTCGTCTCTTGAGCGATTTCCACAGTCTGTATGGTGAGCCGTTTTTCAGTTTTTTCGGTGAGCGCTACCATAACTCCCTCCTTGACACAATGAGTATTTGTTCCTCTTCTTTTATTGTTACACGTGATGAATGTTAATTTTTATTAAAAAATCTATGGCTGACTTAAAAAAGTTAAAAGTGTGAAACCGCAGAAGTACAGAGAGGAAATTTGGCTAGCGTTGGAAATTGGGAACTCTCGGCTACATTGGGCGTTGTTTATTGGCGAGACGCTTTATTCAGCATGGGATACTGACTATCTTCCTGAGTCTGTTATACAACAGTTGGCTGAATGTCAAACCCTGAATGATTTACTAGAGAAAATTTTTCCCGAATTTAAATCTCTAACAAACACTCACCCCCTCTGCCCTCTCTTAATCGCCTCCGTAGTTCCCAGTCAAACTGCTATTTGGCAAACTTACCCAAATACTCATGTTATTACATTAGACCAAGTACCGCTAAAAGGTGTTTATTCCACACTAGGAATTGACCGCGCTTTAGCTTTGTGGGGAGCGGGAAAAATTTGGGGTTTTCCAATGTTGGTAATTGATGCTGGGACAGCGCTAACTTTTACGGCTGCGGATTCTAATGAGTGTCTAGTTGGAGGTGCAATTTTGCCGGGGTTGGGCTTACAATTTGCAACTCTCGGTCAAAAAACAGGACAATTACCATTAGTGGAAATGCAAAATTTTCCATCTCTACCACCACGTTTTGCTATCAATACTATAGAAGCTATTCAGAGTGGAGTAGTTTATACAATATTAGCTGGAATTAAAGATTTTATTGAGGCGTGGTTGCAATTATTTACTGATGGCAAAATTGCGATTAAAGGGGGCGATCGCACTTTATTACTCAACTATCTGCAAGCCTTGTATCCTGAAATTACAGCACGTTTGATTGTAGAACCCAATTTAATTTTTTGGGGAATACAGGAAATAGTAATGGGTGATTAAGGCAACTGACAAAATTAAGTATTTCGCAGCGCTAAAAAATGAAAATTTCGGTTTTAAGACCTAGACATTATATTGACCCTGGCGTTTATTTAATGAATATAAATAAACCTTCTTTTATGGATATCTGTAATTACTAATTTCCTTTAATAAACTCCCGAATCTCAAGTGCTACAACCCCAGCACAAGATTCCGGTAAATCATTTCCGGCATGGGAAATCATTTTCAACTCAACTTTGGGCATCAGTTGAGCATAAACCCGACTCTTGGCCAAAGCATCTGGTGTATCTTGGCCACCTTGTAAAATAAAAACCGGCACGTCTATCATATAAAGCCGCTTTTGCACTAATTCCGCTTCAATTTCTATCTGTCGCCGTTTGAAAAGTAACTGGCAACCTCTGGGATAAGGCAATAGCGACTGACGCAACTGCAAGTCTTGGGCAATTTTCTCATGCCAACCCAGGATTTTAGTTAAGGGAGTTAGCGATCGCAACAATTTAACCATGAGTGGTGGATAATTCAATAATCGCCGCATCTTTCGGCAATACTCTTCCTGTCCTGCTATCTCTACGCCCTCTGGTGCAAGCAGTACCAAACCATCAATTTTCTCAGGATACTTTAAAGCATAACTAGCAGCAATCCAACCCCCAAGAGAATGTCCTACTAAATATACTTTTTCTAGCTTGACAGCTTGTAGAAATTCAGCTAAACACTCTACTTGTAAATCTATCGAATGGTGGATATTAGGATTCTCTGACTCACCAAACCCTAATAAATCAGGTGCAAAGCAATGGAAATCTTGTGCAAGGGACTCCATCACAGATAACCATTGACTGCTTTCATTCCAAGCACCATGTAAAAAAATTATAGGAGTTTTTTCACCGACTTCACGCCAGAATACAAGCCCTTGAGAGAGCTTTATCCGGGAGTTACGGAATAGTGTATTCATTTTAATTTAGTAGTTAACTTTTAGCACCATAATAAATAGTCATTTGTCATTAGTCATTTGTCACTAGTCATTTGTCATTTGTCATTAGTTTTGGGCAAATTATAAACAGAGAAGTCTGAACCGTTAGCCTAGCGTCTCGTAAAGCCTGCGGCATAGCTACGCTTAGGGCGCAGCCTCTCGTAGATAATAGAGGCTTCCTTAAATCAGAATTTTGGCGGCAAATGACCAATGACAAAGGACAAATGACCAATGACTAATAACAAAATATTGTTATGCCAGTGTTGTCAAGCCATTTAAGTAGTCTTGCAACTGCCTAGTATGGTCGTGAGACATCTGTCCTGAAGGTAGCAAATTAGGAGAAAAAGCTTGGATTTCCATGACTTCCAAAGTATCTTGAATCTCCATTGTCCCATGCACCTCGGCTTCAACCGCAATACAAATTGAATGGATTCTGGGATCGCGGTCTGGTGCAGAGTAAACTCCTACCAAACGGTTGATTTTCACCAATTCTAGCCCGGTTTCTTCGATCAATTCCCGGCGGACTGTGTTGGGAATATCTTCTCCCCAATCCACCATGCCTCCAGGTAATGCCCAAAGACCATCATCACGCCGTCGGATCAGTACTATGCGACCATCAGGTAAAATTGGGATGATACTAGTACCAGTAATGGGATGACGAAATATAATACCCAATACTGTTTGTCCAATACGCCATAAGCTACGTGTGGACTGGACAGCTGCCGGAAAAAAAGCAATAACGTTCAATCTTCAAAATTGATATGTTGTATTCTATATCTCTCTACCACTTACATAAACTCAACTCATAAAATTTCGTCGAGTTTTGTTTTATACAAAACTGTTTGTGGTTTGAGATTTTATTCTCACGATTTACGTAGAATATCACTAATCTTAACATTAACTTTCAATAGAAGCACTGTATTTACATATACATACCATTTGTTAAGTTAGAAAACTTTTCAGTTTATAAATAACATTAGCTTTGCTCAAACCAGCTATCATTAATATTTTTTCAAGGCACTTTCAAAAAATTAATCTGAATAAGTATGTCTAAATTCTGAATTTTAAACAGGCAATTAAGCGGTATTGGAGATTGCCACCAAATTCTTGCTAATTCAGCTTAATATACGAAAATCCTTTACAAAAACCGCGATCGCCTTTGGTGTGCTAAAAGCGATCGCACAAACAACCCAATGAAAAATCTAGCTCTACTATCTGCCATAGCCCTCACCACCACATCTGGATTGGTTTTCGGTACAATGCAAACCGCCTCTGCTTTAACTTGGAATTGGAATTATTCTGGTACTGGTATAGAGGCGATTGGTACTTTTACCACTGATAACACCTCTGACGATTTGGGTTTTTATCAGATTTTAGGAATTACGGGTACACGAAATGGTGAAACGATTACTGGTCTGCAACCTGTAGGCACTCCAATACCAGGAAACGAACCTTTTAATGTTGACAATTTAATTAGTCTTAATACTCAGCAGTTAACAGGTGATGGTTTTGGTTATTCTACATCGGGGGGAAACTATTCTAGTCCATTTTTCGCTAGTTTTTTGCCAACGCCAAGTTATTTAGAAGTTTTTTCTGTTCCACCACTGATACCAGGTTTTGAAAATTTGGGGACGGAAGATAGTGAGTTACCCATCAGTTTTTCTGCAAGCATAATCACCGTACCTGAACCCACCTCTATCCTTAGCTTATTTGCCCTCGCTACTGTTTGTGTCCCTTCAGCACTCAAACGTAATAAGCCATCTAAATTAACTGATAAGAAGCTTGAAAAAGTTTCCTAAAACCATCAATAAAAGGCTTTGTTGCACGAATAGGGAAAAACGGTCAATTTTGCTTGTACCTATTACATTTGCTTTGAATGAAGTTGAAAGCAATGTATTCAGTTGAAGTTTAGCGAATACTGAATTTTATTAGTAGGATAGCTTCCAATACTGCTTTGTTAATGGAAAAAAGGGAAAGAAAAAATCTTTAACCCAAGCCCAGTTATCTTTTACCTCAGCCAAATTCTTTGTGTAAAATGTCTGACTCCGAGCAGTATTGAGATAGCTTCTTCATTGGTTTTTTGCAAGAACAACTAGTTAGCTAATTTACATATTTTTGATGTATTTGCATCTAATAAAATGTATATTTTGTCTAGCTGGTGGGGATAATTCTAAATTGTTATTGACAAAATAAGGTAAAACGCGGTAGACTAGTACACTGTTTAAAGCGTATTGATTGCTGCACTAGGCTACAAGTATATCAATAACATTGGTAGCTAATATTGCCTACGTGATGCCTAGTTGCTACTCTTTTGTTGTTTATTTAATGAGGTGAACATGGCCAAGCGCCGTAACCCGAAAAAAGAAAAGGCGCTACGGAACCAGGCGTATGCCAGAAAGTTTCGTAAACGAACTACGACAGGAAGAATGCAGAGAAGGTTCCAACAAAGACCACCCAAGAGTGAAGAAGAAGAAGGCGCAGCAACAGCAGCTGACACTGACTAAGCTGTCTGCTTAAATCCTTTTTATATAGATTATTTATTGTTTAGGGCGCACATTTGTACGCCCTTATTTATTTTTGGGTATGGGGCATTGGGCATGGGGCATGGGCAAGAGGACTTGGGGACAAGGAGAATTGGGGGCAAGGGGAAAGACTTGTTTCAAGTTCTCACCTCTTGTCCCCTTGTCCTCTTGTTTCCCCTGCCCCCTGCTCTCTACTCCCCATTCCCTTATTGATCGATTTGAGCGCGAGCAGCTATGAGTGCTTTGCTAACCTGTACAAAGCCAGTACCACCGTGACTGTTGCGGGCTGCCACAACTTGACGGGGGGATATTGCCTCATAAATATCTGCTGCAAATGCCGGATGTAGTTGTTGCCACTCTTCCAATTCCAAATCTTTCAGGAGTTTACCTGCGGCAATACTAGTTTTGACCACTTTACCCACGAGGTTGTAAGCTTCCCGGAAAGGAACGCCCCGTGCTGCCAGGTAATCTGCTACATCGGTAGCGTTGGAAAAATCTTCGGTTACGGCTTCTGCTAGACGCTGGGTACGAAATTCTAAGCCTTCTCTGAGCAAAATCGTCATTGCTTCTAGAGATGCTTTGACTGTGTTAACGCTGTCAAATAGACCTTCTTTATCTTCTTGCAGGTCTTTGTTATATGCCAGAGGTAGCCCTTTCATAATCACCAGCATTGCCTGGAGATGACCAAATACACGCCCTGTTTTCCCCCGCACGAGTTCTGGTACATCGGGGTTTTTCTTTTGGGGCATGATACTGGAACCTGTAGCACAGCTATCTTTGAGGGTGACAAAACGAAATTCTTCAGATGACCAAAGAATGACTTCTTCTGCAAGGCGGCTGAGGTGAACCATAATCAAGCTAGCAGCACACAAGAATTCGATCGCAAAATCGCGATCGCTCACTCCATCGAGGCTGTTAGCATAAATATTGTCAAAATCTAATAGTTTGGCTGTGTAGTGGCGATCAATAGGGAAAGTAGTTCCCGCTAAAGCACCACACCCCAAAGGTGAGATATTGACGCGGCGAGAAACATCTCCTAAGCGTTCCCAGTCGCGTTGTGCCATTTGAAAGTATGCCAAGAGGTGGTGAGCTAAACTCACTGGTTGAGCGCGTTGCAGATGGGTATAGCCTGGGATCAAAGTTTCAACGTGCTTTTCAGCTATATCCAGTAAAACACCTTGGAATTCTCGCAATTCGCTTTTGATTTGCTGGATTTGGTCGCGGAGGTAGAGTCTAGTATCAGTACCAACTTGGTCATTACGCGATCGCGCCGTATGCAGTTTTTTACCCACATCGCCGACAATTTCTGTCAGTCGTTTTTCAACTGCAAAATGTACATCTTCTGCATCGACACCAGGCTGAAATCTACCTTGGCGGTATTCTTGGCGAATTTCTTCTAAACCTGCAACCAGTTGCTCACCTTCTTCTGAGGAGATAATGCCCGTGTGAGCTAGCATTTTGGCATGGGCTTGAGAACCAGTCAGATCGTATTCTATTAATTCAATATCAAAACCTATACTGGCATTAAAACGAGCGATCGCTGGATGCAACGCTGATTCAAACCTCTGGCTCCAAGTTTGTTCTTTGGTCATAAATATCAAGAGGGTGGGGGAGAGTTAAGAGTTAAGAGTGTGGGAGGTGTGGGAGGTGTGGGAGGATGGGGAAGAAATCTGACCCCGCACACTCCCCACACTCCCCTACAGTATGGTGAGAAATCCGGGTTATAAGTTTCTGACTCTTAACTTCTCACTCCTCACTTTCAACTCCTAACTTTTAAATTTAACCGTAGCTAGTTAAATTCCGAATCATATAGCCAATGACTAAACCAATCAACAATGCCCACACTTGACCTGTTTGTATAAAGTGACGCCAAGATTTTTCAACCTGACCCATCAAGTCTGGATCGGTAATTGTTTGTGCTAGTAGTGCTGTCAAATTTACAGGCAAATGCCAATATAACCGAGATATCAAATCGCTGTAATGGCTCATATTTGGTCATTAAAAGGTTGGGGTGGCAAATTTCAGCATCAGTTTATTTTTTAGATAAATTCCTGATATTTACTGAAATATTGCATATAACCTCAATGTCTTAACTCAAGATTCAGCCGATGCCAACCGCAATTTCTCGGCAGTTCGCAAAATTTGCCCGGCCAAAACTGCTGCACCAAAACCATTATCGATATTTACTACACCTACTCCCGCCGCACAAGAGTTAAGCATTGTCAATAAAGGTGCTAACCCGCCAAAACTCGCACCATAACCAATGCTGGTGGGTACGGCAATCACAGGACAACTCGCTAAACCAGCGACAACGCTGGGTAAAGCGCCTTCCATCCCTGCCACGACAATCAACACCGATGCTGACTCAATTAGGTGGCGGTTACTTAATAAACGGTGAATTCCGGCAACGCCAACATCCCAGAGGCGCTGTACCCGGAAACCAGAAAGTTCAGCAGTTACAGCTGCTTCTTCAGCAACAGCTAAATCGGCAGTACCAGCAGAAAGAATGGCAATTTCACCTGCAAATAGTGGTTCGATCTTAGGAGGAGCGATCGCACAAATTCGCGCCGAATCGTAATATCGCAAACCGCTAACTTTTGATTGCAGTACGGTATAAACTGCTGGTTCAATGCGAGTCGCCATCACCACCGGGTTGCGGAGGCGCATCACCTCCATAATTTGAGCAATTTGGTCGGGAGTCTTACCAGGCCCCCAAATCACCTCTGGGAAACCAGTTCTTAGCTGGCGGTGATGGTCAATTTTGGCAAACTCACCCACAGATTCATAAGTTAAGTTTTTGAGTGAGTCTAATGCCGTATCTGGCGTAACTTTACCATTGGCAACCGCTTGGAGGAGCGATCGCAAGGTTTTTTCATCTGTCATTAGTCCTTTTTCCTTTATTCTTGTCACTAACCACTGACTAATAACTAATAACTAATCCGTTACTTTTATTTCATGAATGTTCCAGAATGCACCACCCAGTGCAGAGTATTGGATACCTTCAAAGCGATTACGCACTGCTGACATCGACAAAGCGTTAACTAAATAAATAAACGGTAAATTCTCTTGAGTAATTCGCTGGGTTTCTGCATAAATTTCTTTTCGCTTGGTTGTGTCTAATTCCCTTGCCCCTTGAATGTATAACTTAGCAATTTCTGCTTCCCAAGGAGCCACTTCCCAACCTTGAATCGGTTTTTGTCCTGCTTGGGGTTTCTGATTAAACATGTGCAATCCACCTTCGGGCGACCAGACATTAGCCCCATCATTTGGTTCTAAACCACCAGTTAAACCCAGCATAGAAACTTCCCAATCTAATGAGTTTGACAGCTTATCTGTGTAAGTATTCCATGCCAGAGGTGTGAAATCAACTTGAATACCAATTTTACTCAGGTCTTGTTTAATCTGCGATCCAATTGCTTCGCGGATTTTGTTACCAGCATTGGTGAGCAATGAGAAGCGGACACGGTTTCCTTGAGCATCTATTAATTGGTTGTTGTCGTTATATTTGAATCCTGCTTTAAGTAGCAGTTCTTTCGCCTTTTCTGTATTGTAGTTATAAACTTTTAGTCCTTGTTCAGGCGACAGATAATAAGGGCTTTGCACGGAAATGGGTGAATTTTGTGGTTTACCCAAACCACGAAAAGTATTGTTAATCATTGTTTGTCGGTCAATCGCATAAGCTACTGCCTGTCGAAATTCCACAGTATTAAACCAACGCGATTTTATTGGATCAACCAGGGGTTTTCCATCCCTTTTACCTTTATTTAAATTAAATAAAATAAACGTCGTACCTGTTGCTGCCCCACCATTGAAAATTTTGAAATTCCCCTGTTCTTCTTGCACCTTTAGCAAAGAAAAATAATCTGGTGAGACTCCCACAGTATCTAACCCGCCAGAACGAAATTGCAGCAATGAGGTATCGGTTGATTCCACAATTTCCCACACAATCCGTTCAATATAAGGTTGCGACTCTCCTTTGGGTCCTTTGCGCCAATAGTAGGGGTTGCGCCTAAATACTACACGCTGACTTGTATCGTAGCGCTCTAGCTTGTAAGGGCCATTAACAATAATTTGATCTGGAGGAGTATCAACGCCCCATTTTGACAAAAATATTGGCTTACCTTCTTGGTCTTTTGTCTTGACAAATGGTTCTAGAGTATGGGCAGGTAAAATTGGCACCCCTAAAGCTCCTAAAAACGGTGCAAATGGTTCTGGAGCCGTAAATTCAATTCGTTGAGCATCAATTTTTCGTACCTTTGGCAATGCCCGACTTTCACCAATCCGTAGCACATCTCTAGCATTTGCGGGAATCGCTTCGTTAAGATAAATTTCGTTGAAGGTAAATACTACATCATCTGCTGTTAAAGGCTGCCCATCAGACCATTTCAATCCCTGGCGTAGGGTAAAAACAAACCGCAATTTGTCATCAGAAATTTCCCATGATTCCGCTAAAGAAGGCTCGATTTTGCCAGTTATAGGGTTTTCTGTAGTTAATCCTTCATAAATCAAAGGAAAAACATTCGGAACCTCCTCACTGAGAGGATAATTAAAAGTTTTAGGGTCACTGAGAATGGCACTTACTAATTGCGGCACTTGAGCAGCTACACTTTTGAAGTTAGCGGGGTTGCAGGCGATAAGTGTAAGTGCTGTTGCTGAAGTCAGAATTATTGGCAACCAAAAACGTTTAATCAGCAGAAATATTTTTCTAAAAAGTTTCATACTTTTAATGCACAAATAGTTCATTAACCCAACCTACAGGTTTTATAGGGACTTCCAAATAAAAAAATGTCCCAAAACTGACGAAAAAACCCTCTCTATTTCTCCTCTCTCTGTGTTCTCTGTGTCTCTGTGGTAGCCTGCGGCAAGCCGCTCCGCGTCTACGTTTATTTGGATAATTTATTTCTTGGAGTCCCTAAGTCTTTAAGCGAATTTGATATGATGAAGTTTAGTCTTAATAAAACATAAAAATTAGCTAGTTTTTTTACTTTCTACTACTTTAAGTTCATAAATATTCCAATTGTAACTTCCTATCGCTGAGTATTTTACGTTCTCAATAGTATTACGCACGGCTACTAAAGCGAGGGAATTGAATAGGTGAATAAAAGGCAGATACTCTTGTGAGAGTTGTTGGGTTTCTGCATAGATAGCTTTGCGTTTTGTTTCATCGAATTCTCTTGCCCCTTGGATGTAGAGGTCTTCAATTTTCTGCTCCCAATCGGTAGCTTTCCAACCTACTGTTGGGGATTGTCCGGCTTGAGCTTTTTGATTAAATACATGAAAGTTACCTTCTACAGACCAGACATTAAAACCATCTTGTGGCTCAATACCACCAGTGATGGCTCCATACCAACATTCCCAATCTAGGGTATTAGAAATTTTTTCTCCAATAATACTGAAGTCAAGAAATTGTAAATCAACTTTAATACCTATCTTGCCGAGATCCTGTTGGATTTTCGGTGTAATTGTTGGTCTATTACCAGCAACACCCATCATTGTGAAGCGGACTCGATTACCATCCGCGTCTAACAGTTGACCTTTATCATCATATTTAAATCCTGCTCCCAACAAAATTTGTTTAGCTTTTTCTGGATTGTAATCATAAGTTTTTAAACCTTCTTTGGGAGAGAAATAATAGGGACTGGGAACAGAAATTGGAGAGTCTTGTGGTTCACCCAATCCCCGCAAAGTATTGTTGATCATCGTTTGGCGATCGATAGCGTAGGCGACAGCCTGTCTAAAAGCAACGTTGTTAAAAATGCGGGACTTAATAGGATCTACAACAGGTTTGCCATTGCGACTACCTTTGTTGAGATTGAAAGTGATAAAACTTGTCCCAGAGTCAGGCCCAGCATTTTTAATGGTAAAGTTACCCTGCTTTTCTTGACGCTTGAGCAATTGAAAATTTCCAGGGCCAATTTCTAGTAAATCTAACCCTCCAGAACGAAATTGCAGCAAAGCTGTATCAGGCGATTCCACAATTTGCCAAATTACGCGCTCAATATATGGTAGTTGTTTTCCTTGTGCATCTTTTTTGCGCCAGTAGTAAGGATTGCGCCGAAATGTTAAGCGTTGATTGGTTGAATAACTCTCGATCGCGTAAGGGCCATTAACAATAATTTTTTTCGGGTCTGTGTCGGTTCCCCAAGTGGACATAAACACTGGCTTACCGTCAGAGTTTTTTGCTTCCACGGCTGCACGCAGGGCGTGTTCTGGTAATATTCCTACCCCTGCTGCAATCGATCGCAAGAAAGGAGTAAACGGTTCTGGCAGAATAAATTCTACTCGGCGTTCATCGACTTTGCGGACTTTCAGAAAAGTCTTACTGCTCCCAATTCGGAGAGCATCTTGGATATAAGTGGGAATGCGCTTGTTCATGTAGATGTCATTAAAAGAGAAAACGACATCATCGGCTGTTAATGGCTTACCATCCGACCACTTCAATCCTTCTCGCAAGGTAAAGACAAACCGCAGTTTGTCTGGGGAAATTTCCCAAGATTCAGCCAAAGCTGGCTCAATTTCTTTAGTTATTCCGTTTTGGGTCGCTAATGCTTCATAAGTGAAACCAGCAATATTGGGAGATTCTTGGATGAGGGCGTAGTTAAAGGTTTTCGGGTCACTCGTAGTAGAAACAACTAACTGTGGAACTTGTGCGGCTGCGGTTTTAAAGTTAGATGGATTGCAGGCGGTAACTGTAATTGCTGTTGCTGAAGCCAGAATTATTGGTAAGCAAAAACGCTTAATTATGTGAAAAATTGTCGAATATTTCATAATTTTTATTCTTTCAAAAGCAAGACAACAGCATAAGCAGATATACCTTCCTCACGTCCAACGGGGCCTAATTTTTCGTTAGTGGTAGCTTTGATACCAATTTGATTTGGTTCTAATTCTAAAATCGCCGCTAGTTTGTCGCGCATAGTGTGAATATGCGGCTTTAATTTTGGACGTTCTGCTACTATCACCGAGTCAATATTTCCTATTTGCCAGCCTTGATCCCGAATCAGTTGATGTACTTGAGTTAATAGTACTAAACTATCTGCTCCCGCCCATTTGGGATCGGTTGGCGGAAAATAATGACCAATATCCCCCAAAGATAATGCCCCAAGCATGGCATCCATAATCGCGTGCGTTAACACATCAGCGTCACTGTGTCCTAATAAACCCAGTTCATGGGGAATTTGAATTCCACCCAAAATCAAAGCGCGATCGCTCACTAATCGATGGATATCGTAGCCGTTACCAATACGAATTTTTGTCATTTGTCATTTGTCATTTGTCATTGGTCATTTGTCATTGGTCATTTGTCATTCGTTAGGAGTTAGGAATTATTATTCTCACCCTGCTTCCCCTGCTCCCCTACCTCCCCTGCTCCCCTGCTTCCATTCCTCTAGAAGATCAGGGCGGCGATCGCGGGTTTTTTGAATTTGTTGTTCGTAACGCCACTTGGCGATCGCTGCATGATTCCCACTGAGTAAGACATCAGGCACTTTCAAACCGCGAAAATTGGCAGGACGAGTATATTGGGGATAGTCTAATAAGCCTTCCTCAAAACTTTCTGCTGTGAGAGACTCGGTTTTGGCCACGGTTCCTGGTATTAGTCGCACTACACCATTAATCAAAGCCATTGCTGGAATTTCTCCGCCAGTCAGAATAAAATCGCCTAGAGATACTTCGCGAGTTACCAAATGCAGCACCCGCTCATCGACTCCTTCGTAATGCCCACAAATAACCACTAGCTGGTCATAATTTGTCACCAATTCTTTCAAAAGAGGTTGATTAATTGTTTGACCCTGTGGACTCATCAAAATTATTTCTCTTCGGGGCAGAATCGGCAGCGACTCCACGGCGTTAAAAATCGGTTCTGGCTTCATTAGCATCCCAACGCCGCCACCGTAGGGTTCATCATCCACCTTTCGGTGCTTATCAGTGGTAAAGTCCCGTGGATTAACCAGATGCACTTCGGCAATCTGTTTAGCTAAGGCTTTACCCAATAATCCAGAATTGAGAACAGAGTTAAAACAGTCAGGAAAAAGTGTAACTATATCAAAGCGCACAGTTATTCGTATTCAAGGACACTAATCTTAAATTTGGATGTCTAGCAAACACCGCCAAGCCAAGGTCGAGTCAAACTCCAGTTAAACTTTATCAATAGTATCTAAAACTACCAGACCTCTTGGATTTTAGATGGGATCAAAAGTTTTTCTAATTACTTAATTTATGTTTAAATGTTGTCACAACTACATTTAAATTAATAATCATATCAAGTTAACAACTTCCAGGATGCATCGAGCCAGCCTCAGAAAAAAGCGTAGTCTTACCTGCTCGTCCCCAGCCCCAGGGTGGGAATCTAGCCCCCTAAAGACTATTTTGCCCTGCTGCAAGTGGACAGGTGAAAAACAAGGCCCTGGCTTTGAGGAATGGGAACAAACACGTTTAGACTGAGGCAACGCGAGCGTTAAGCGAGAATTCGGAGAGTGGCTGCCCAGTTTCAAAACTTCCACAAAGTGTCCTCTCGAAAGTTGCAAAGCGCAAAAATCATCAGCCTTCTGAACCTTGTTAAATTCACCTGAAGTTGTTGACAGGAGAAACAAAATGCCGCAATTACAAGCTAAATCGCTAGAAATGAGGACACCCCAAGCAACTAAAACCGCCGTTCTGGTTATCGGAGGCGCAGAAGACAAAGTTCATGGGCGCGAAATCCTACGAACTTTTTTTGGACGTGCCGGTGCTAGTAAGGCTTATATTACAATTATTCCATCTGCCTCTCGCGAACCCGCCATCATTGGTGGTCGGTACATTCGCATTTTTGAAGAAATGGGTGCCCAAAAGGTAGAGATTTTAGACATCCGCGAACGCGAACAGTGTGAAGCCTCTCAAATCAAAGCATCCTTAGAAGCCTGTAGTGGGGTATTTTTGACAGGAGGAGATCAGCTGCGTCTCTGTGGTGTATTGGCAGATACGCCAGCAATGGAAATTATTCGGCAGAGGGTTAGGGCAGGGCAACTGACGTTAGCAGGCACCAGTGCAGGAGCGGCAGTGATGGGGCATCACATGATTGCTGGCGGCGGGAGTGGAGAGTCGCCAAATCGTTCCCTAGTAGATATGGCAACGGGTTTGGGATTTATTCCTGAAGTCATTGTTGATCAACATTTTCACAACCGGAATCGGATGGGGCGGTTGATTAGTGCGATCGCTGCTCACCCCGATCGCTTAGGTATTGGCATTGACGAAGATACTTGTGCAGTGTTTGAACGTGATGGTTGGTTACAAGTTATGGGTAAAGGCAGTGTTACTATTGTCGATCCCACTGAAGCCACCCACACCAACGAACCCCATGTTGGTGCTAATGAACCATTAACCGTGCATAATTTACGTCTCCATATCCTCAGCTACGGCGATCGCTTCCACCTGTACCAGCGCACTGTATTGCCTGCTGTACACCGGATCTCCAGCTGACGGGATAGAGTATCTGAGGTTACACTGAGTTGACCACAAATTTTAGATTTTGGATTTTGCGAAAAGTTGTAAGGAAGGTTTCCCGACCTAGCAAACTTTTCAAGACGGATTTTAGATTAAGAGAGCTTTTCGGCAGATGCCGCCAGAAAGTGGGTAAAACAAATCTAAAAACCCCTCGATGACTCGTTGACGCTACGCTATCGTAAATCTAAAATTACCAGAGCTAAGTACCCCAATTGTCTCTTTTAATCCAAAATCATAAATCTCAAATCCAAAATCGGTTGACCGCACATTTATTTCTTGTTGTAGAAAAATGATGAGAATACTATGTAAAAAGAAAAAACTGTTTGCAACGAACAGTTTAGCGGTCAATTACAGTAAGAAACTAGAATTTTGGTTCCGAATCTCCATCTACCTATTCCCATGAGAATCCTCAAGATCCAGACCTTACGCGGCCCAAACTATTGGAGCATTCGACGCCACAAGCTGATCGTCATGCGCCTCGATTTAGAAACCCTTGCCGAGACGCCCTCGAATGAAATCCCAGGCTTTTATGAAGGACTAGTTGAGGCGCTGCCGAGTCTGGAGGGTCATTATTGTTCGCCTGGCTGCCGTGGTGGTTTTTTGATGCGAGTCAAAGAAGGCACGATGATCGGCCACATCGTAGAACATGTAGCTTTAGAACTCCAGGAATTAGCTGGTATGCACGTCGGCTTTGGTCGCACCCGCGAAACTGCCACACCCGGAATTTATCAAGTAGTAATTGAATACCAGAATGAAGAAGCGGGACGCTACGCTGGACGAGCCGCAGTGCGGCTGTGCCAGAGTATCATCGATCGAGGCCGTTATCCCAAGGCAGAACTAGAGCAAGATATCCAAGACCTGAAAGACTTCACCCGTGATGCTTCCTTGGGCCCTTCCACTGAAGCGATCATCAAAGAAGCAGAAAAAAGAGGTATTCCCTGGATGTCTCTAGAAGCCCGCTTTTTGATTCAGCTAGGCTATGGCGTGAACCAGAAGCGGATGCAGGCCACAATGACAGACAACACCAGCATTCTGGGTGTAGAACTAGCTTGCGACAAAGAAGCCACTAAACGCATCCTCGCGGCAGCCGGTGCGCCAGTACCCAGAGGTACAGTGATCAATTTCTTAGACGATTTAGAACAAGCTATTGAATACGTTGGCGGCTATCCCATCGTTCTCAAGCCCTTGGATGGCAATCATGGACGTGGGATCACTATTGACATCAGAACTTGGGAAGAAGCAGAAGCCGGCTACGAAGCTGCTAGACAGGTTTCTCGATCAATTATTGTCGAAAGATATTACGTTGGGCGTGACCATAGGGTATTGGTGGTAAATGGCAAAGTAGTCGCAGTCGCCGAACGCGTACCGGCTCACGTCATTGGCAATGGCAGATCCACCATCTCCGAACTAATTGAGGAAACAAACCTCGATCCAAATCGCGGTGAAGGACATGATAACGTCCTGACCAAGATTGAACTAGATCGCACCAGCTACCAACTCTTAGAAAGGCAAGGCTATACCCTAAATAGCGTTCCACCCAAGGGTACTATTTGTTATCTCAGGGCAACAGCCAACTTAAGTACAGGTGGTAGCGCCGTAGATCGTACTGATGAAATTCACCCAGAAAATCTGTGGTTGGCACAACGGGTAGTCAAGATTATTGGTTTGGATATCGCCGGACTCGATATCGTCACCACGGATATTAGCCGTCCCCTGCGGGAAGTCGATGGCGTAATTGTTGAAGTTAACGCCGCTCCCGGCTTTCGGATGCACGTTGCCCCAAGCGTGGGTATTCCCCGCAACGTCGCTGGCGCAGTGATGGATATGCTGTTTCCCAACGAGCAATCTAGCCAAATTCCTATCCTCAGCATTACTGGTACTAATGGCAAAACCACTACTACCCGACTACTAGCACATATTTATAAACAGACTGGAAAAGTAGTCGGATATACTACAACCGATGGAACATATATCGGTGATTACTTAGTGGAAGCTGGCGACAACACAGGCCCCCAAAGTGCCCATGTCATCCTCCAAGATCCCACAGTAGAAGTAGCAGTGCTGGAAACCGCTCGCGGTGGCATTCTCCGCTCTGGATTGGGCTTTGAAGCCGCGAATGTGGGAGTAGTATTAAATGTAGCCGCCGACCACTTAGGAATAGGCGATATAGAGACTATTGAGCAATTAGCTAACCTCAAGAGTGTAGTAGCGGAAGCCGTATTCCCTGATGGCTATGCGGTACTTAATGCCGACGATCATCGCGTCGCCGCTATGTCAGAAAAGACTAAGGCTAATATTGCTTACTTCACCATGAATCCCGACTCGGAATTGGTGCGAAAGCACATCCAAAAGGGTGGAGTAGCCGCAGTCTATGAAAGTGGCTATTTGTCAATTGTTAAAGGTGATTGGACACATCGGATAGAAAGAGCAGAAAATATACCTTTAACAATGGGCGGACGTGCGCCGTTTATGATTGCCAATGCTTTAGCTGCAAGTTTGGCAGCATTCGTGCAAAACGTCACAATTGAGCAGATTCGCTCTGGTTTGAAGACTTTCCGGGCTTCAGTTAGTCAAACGCCGGGACGAATGAATTTATTTAATTTAGGCAACTACCACGCTTTAGTAGACTATGCTCACAACGCAGCTAGTTATGAAGCTGTAGGTTCCTTTGTACGGAACTGGACTACAGGACAACGGATTGGCGTAATTGGTGGCCCGGGCGATCGCCGCGACGAAGATTTTGTTACTTTGGGCAAATTAGCAGCACAAATTTTTGACTACATCATTGTCAAAGAAGACGATGATACACGGGGACGTTTACGGGGTTCAGCCGCCCAATTGATTATTCAAGGCATTACCCAAGTGAAGCCTGATAGCCGCTATGAATCAATTTTGGATGAAACCCAAGCGATTAATAAAGGCTTAGACATGGCTCCTGATAACAGCTTGGTGGTGATTCTACCAGAAAGCGTGACTAGGGCTATTAAGTTAATTAAGCTGCGTGGTTTAGCCAAGGAAGAGACACATCAACAAAATACTGGCACAGCGATCGCTGATTCCCAAAATGGAATCGCACCTTCTTCTGTAGTCAACACACTACTGTAGTCAACAGTCAAGAGTCTCAAGTTCAGCATTTTAAAGTTTTTCAGCCTTGACTCTTGACTATTGACTATTGTTTTTCTTCTTCTGAATTAATTTCATCACTGGGGGTTTTCATCTCCTCCTTAAAACCTCGTAGGGTTTTGCCCAGTGCAGTGCCCAATTCGGGAATTTTTTTAGGGCCAAAAATTAAAATAGCGACTATGGTAACTACAGCGATTTCTGGCCATCCTAGTCCAAACATATAAATTTCCTCTAAGGCATCTCTAATTAAATATAGACATTGATGGCTCAAATCTGATTATTTAGGGGCAAACAAGAGGTAAAGAAGTAGGGAAGATTATGCTAGGGATTGCGTTTCAGGACAGAGAAACCGCGTAAAGGTTCCTATTATTTTTGAACAAAGCGATCGCGATCGCTAACTCAACTAACTTCCCATTGGCTTGGTAATTGGCAAACCCAAGCAATCACTTAATTCATGAGCTAACCATTCAAGTTCTACTTCGGATTTAATACCGATATCGTTTCCACCAAGCTGATATTTTTGTACTCCTGAGCAAATATATAATTCTGCTGGAACGGCAATTCTAGTGCCATCAGAATTTTTAGTAAAATGTTTGGGAATGTAAACTAACTTATTAATACTTTGCCTTGACGATGCACGGGGGCGATAAAATTTCCAACTAAACAACTCCCAACTTAGGGTAATTTGTTCTGCATTCAGGCGTAAGCAGATGCGTCCACATAAATGAAAGAGAAGTTTATACACCATGAGAAAGCCAGCACCCCAAAAAGGAAGTGAGAACAAAGCAAAGGGGATGTTGACAGGAAAAGGAATAGAGAGTGCGCCAATTGTCCAAAAGAGGATAAATGAATTCCAGACGATCGCAAATAAACCTGTAAATACTATTGATGGATCAAAACCAGATGGTGGAACGATAATTTCTAGAGAATCCCCATTTTTGGTTAATTGAATCTTACTCCCATCTGGTTTACCTACAACCAAAGTAGGCAAGTTTGTCGTTTGTGGTTTGTCTAAAGCTGCGAGCGCACCAGCAGCAGAATTAAAACGCCTTTCTAAACTGGGTTCAGTCATTTGCTGCAACCAGCGAGTCAATTCATGACTCACATTAGCCACCTGTTCAAACTGAATCCGAAAATCCTTTTGGGGTAAATCGGCTGGATGAGTACC
This sequence comes from Nostoc sp. ATCC 53789, assembly GCF_009873495.1. Taxonomy (GTDB): domain Bacteria; phylum Cyanobacteriota; class Cyanobacteriia; order Cyanobacteriales; family Nostocaceae; genus Nostoc; species Nostoc muscorum_A. Next base: position 3,160,216 of record NZ_CP046703.1, read on the forward strand.
CGTCACTAAATAAATTAAAGTTGCACCTAAGCTATAAAGATCGGAAGCCGGAACCGTGCGTCCGCCAAATTGCTCCTGTGGCATATACCCATAGCTTCCCACCACAGTTATAGTTCCACCTTCTGTAGCAAGGACAGTTTGCACCGAGCCAAAATCTACTAGGTAAACTTGACCAACACTGTTACCAGAACGCTCTCCCAATAAAATATTGCTAGGCTTAATATCACGATGGATAACAGGCGGATATAACCCATGTAGATAAATGAGAATTTCTAAAAGTGCTTTGGCTATCTCTTTGACTTCTACTTCGGTAAAAGTCCGGCCAGATTGGACGTATTGCTCTAAAGTTTGTGCTGGGATATAACTTTGTACTAGGGCAAATCCTTTGATGGTGGGTGAATTTACCTCAAAATAGTCTAAATAGCGAGGTATTAAGGGATGTGACAAAGATTTTAGAGTTTCAGCTTCTCGCTCAAACAGCTTGAGTGAATCCCATTCAAAGTCACTACTAAAAGAGAGTAACTTAATAACAACCAATTCCTGAGTGTTCCAATCACGAGCTACAAGCGTCCGTCGCCCTGCTTTCTTGCCTAATAGCTGCTGAACTTGATAGCGTTCGCCTAATATTTCACCAATCATTATGGTTTCTTATAATGCTACGTTTGAAAAGTTTTTATAGCTTATGACTTTTCAATTTCGGCAAATCCATATCTTTAGTATAATTGCGTAATTCTATGCCCTCCCAACTTTGGCCTTATATTACCCCTGGTATTCCTGATGAACTGTTCGAGCATTTGCCAGGAATTCCCCTGAGTCAGCGAGAAGTCCGGCTACTGTTAATTGCCCAACTGCGACTAACATCAGATTCTGTATTGTGGGATATTGGCGCAGGGACAGGTACAATTCCCGTAGAAGTTGGGCTATTGTGTCCAAAGGGTCAAATTATTGCTATAGAAAGGGATGAAGAAGTAGCTAATCTGATCAAGCGGAACTGCGATCGCTTTGAAGTGAAAAACGTCGAAGTCATTGAAGGTAGCGCCCCAGAGTGTTTACATGACCTCAAAGTTGCTCCTCACCGCGTTTGTATTGAGGGAGGAAGACCTATCCAGGATATTCTGCAAGCAGCATGGCATTATTTGCCACCATCCGGTCGGGTTGTAGCTACAGCTGCTAATCTAGAAAGTCTGTATGCTATTTCTCAAACCTTTTCTCTGTTAAGGGCTAGAAATATCGAAGTTGTTCAGTCTGCGGTTAACCGCTTAGAAACGCGCGGCTTTTCTCAAACCTTTACTGCCGTTGATCCCATTTTTATCCTCAGTGGTGAGAAACTGGATTAGAGAATGGGGAATGGGGAAGGGGGAGTAGAGAGCAGGGGAGGCAGGGGAAGAAGAACTATTGATTATTGACAATACCCCATGCCCAATGCCCCATACCCCATGCCCAATGCCCAATTCCCAATTCCCAATGCCCAATATTTAATACTTCTATGCCTTGGTCTCGGATTATTAGTGGAATTGTTGCGATCGCTCTTGCTCTTTCTGTTACCCTTTTGGGTGGCTGGTACTTTACCATCATGTTTGCGGTTGTTATCTTTTTGGGTCAACAGGAATATTTTAATTTGGTGCGAGCCAGAGGCATCGCTCCCGCCGCGAAAACCACTATGCTTGTCAGCCTAGTTTTGCTAGTAATTTGTACCATTGATGGCAGTTTAGCTGACGCTGTGATGCCCTTAGCTGGCACACTTATCTGTTTTTACCTGTTATTTCAGCCCAAATTTGCCACGATCGCTGATGTTTCTGCTTCTATAATGGGGCTATTTTACGTAGGTTATTTGCCGAGTTACTGGGTGCGATTACGAGCAATTGATAGTGCCGTTTTTAGCAATCTACCTTTAGGGGGTTACTGGCCTACAACCTGGGCAGACTTCTGGGAAAAAGCAAGTTCTGCTTCTTTACCACAAGGTTTTACAGCAACAATGCTGACTTTTTTGTGTATTTGGGCAGCCGATATTGGTGCTTACACCATTGGCAAATTCTTTGGGAAAACCCGTCTGTCTGAGATTAGCCCGAAGAAAACTGTAGAAGGTGCTGTATTTGGCATTACTTCAAGTGTTGCTGTAGCCATAGCAGGAGCCTATTATCTCCACTTGCCCAGATCCTTGTTGACTGGTTTAGCATTGGGTTTGTTGATTGGCATTGCTAGTCTTTTAGGGGATCTTACCGAGTCTATGCTCAAGCGTGATGCTGGAGTCAAAGATTCTGGACAATTAATTCCCGGTCACGGTGGTATTTTAGACCGTACTGATAGTTATATTTTCACAGCACCTTTGGTTTATTATTTTGTAACACTACTGTTGCCGCTACTATAAAGCTTTTGGGTTGAGTTCAAAAGAGGCAGGGGTAAGGGAGCAGGAGGAAGGGAGCAGGGGAGGCAGGGGGAAAGATGGTGCAATTAACCCTTGTACAGGGGTTTCAAGCCCCTACATTCATGTATCACTTTATACCCTAGGTTTGATTACCCTGACCCTTTTGCTCTGGTTCTCCTCATCCCCTGAGAGGCGCTACGTCATTTAAAATAGGGTATTAACGTGATGTGCAACTTAATTCTTAGAACCCCTCTCCAAACCTCTCCCCGAAACGGAGAGAGGCTTTGATTTTTGCTCCCCTTCCCTGCAAGGGAAGGGGCTGGGGGTTAGGTTTGAAAGAAAGTTGCACACGGCGCGTATTAGTATTTTTTTATTTTTCACGATCTAAGGATTAACGTTAATCTGCCCTCGACACACTAGTTTGCCTGGGATCAACGTTAGTTCTTGGATATCGACATCTGAGCCAAGATCCAGATTGTACTCATGATTGTCGTCTAATATATCTCCCTCGTGGGGTTTAATTTTTATTTGTGTCAGTTGCAACTCATGCCCACTAAGTAACTGTAAGCCGCCCAGACAAATCTCTAGAGGCATTGTTTCTGTATTGGTTACTTTCAAGCCTCGCAGTATAATTTGATTGTTATCAAGGATAATTTCTTGCCAGTTTATTGGTTGTGACTTGGGGAAATTTGTTGGTAAAACTTTAACCAGCAAATCGCTCAAAGCAGTTGATAATAAGTCAGATGAGAGAGAAGTATTCAAATCATTCTCGTCTACGATCAAATCGCCAACCACTGATACTGTTTCTAACAGTCGTAATGGCTTTCCCTTAAGTACGGAACCAATGTTTATCTGAATATTTTCTGCCGTTAATTGAATTTGTGTAATTAGGAGACCTTGATAAACTGCATGAGTAGCAAAAATAGATACTAAGGGGATACGCCCAGAGAGAAGTTGGCGATCGCTTGCTTTAATCTCCACTTCTAATTCTGATATTTGGCTCACTTGCGCTCTCAACCAGAGCTTTAGGGCTTTTGTGAGTACCTGCGTAATTATGCGGATTTTATTTGCATTTGTCGTTTGAGAATTTTGCTCTGGCATCTAAGCAATCTGTTTATGAGTATTTGCTCAACAGCTGGACAGAAATTAAACAAGTCTTAAATGTAACATTTATGCCTACTCGCTACAAAATGCAAATATCATTTAATTGTTAACAGTAAATAAGTAATTCCAGATGGAGGAACGGTTACAAAAAATTCTTGCTCAATGGGGCATCGCCTCACGTCGTGAAGCTGAAGAAATGATTAGGCACTCACGGGTGCAAATCAATGGGGAATTGGCACATTTGGGTCAAAAGGTTGATCCCCAAAAAGATGCGATCGCAATTGATGGTAAAACTGTATCCGAAAAGCAGCGTCCGGCTTTAATATATCTATTGCTACATAAACCTGCGGGAGTAGTTTCGACTTGCTACGACCCTCACCGAAGAACAACAGTCCTGGATTTACTACCGAAAAAATTACGGGAGGGTTCAGGTATTCACCCAGTTGGGCGTTTAGATGCAGACTCAACGGGAGCATTAATCCTCACAAATGACGGAAATCTGACATTTGGACTAACCCATCCCCGCCACAGCATTTCCAAGACATATCATGTTTTGGTCAAAGGACATCCCCCAGAAGCAGTACTGCAAATGTGGCGTGAGGGTGTGGTGTTAGAGGGTAGAAAAACCAGAGCTGCTAAGGTACACCTAATAGAACATCGTGCCGAACAAAGCTTTTTAGAAATAGTGTTGCAGGAGGGAAGAAATCGCCAAATCCGCCGGATAGCTCAACAGTTAGGATACCCAGTAATCAAGCTGCATCGAACTGCTATCGGCCCAATTAAATTACAAACTCCAAAAGAACCCTTATTGTCAGAGGGTCAATATCGTTCCCTCAACGATCGTGAAATTCGCTTTTTGCAAGATCAGATAACGCAACCTATTAAAGATTCAGTGGAGTTAAGGAGTGTCAGTAGGCATGAAATGGCTAAGAAAGAAGAATAATCACCAGCCATCGCTTTCAATAGAGCAACAACGAACCGAAAAGTTGGCAGAATTGGGCGCTCAACTTTTGGCTTTGCGTCAAGAAAAGGGCTTATCTCTAGAGCAAGTGGTTGTATTAACCAGAATTCCTCAACGATTATTACAGGCGATCGAAGAAGGTAATATAAACGATCTCCCAGAACCAGTCTATATTCAGGGTTTGATCAGGCAATTTGCCGATGCTCTAGGCTTGAATGGAGTAGAATTTTCTGGCACTTTTCCGATCAGTTCTGCACAATTAAATCCTCAAGGTATGGGGAATACTTCACCCATTAATCAACTACGTCCGATTCACCTTTACTTTCTTTACGTATTGCTAATCGTATGCTCTGTAAATGGGTTGTCTCAGTTATTAAATAACGCGGTACTACAAGCAAGTAATAGCCAAAACCAAATATACCCAAAACAAAAATCCATTGTTAACCCAGAGCCAACCCAACCAAAAGATTCCCTAAAAGTTCAACCTGTCAGTAATCCCCTTGACGGCGGACAAGAGGGACAGGTTGTACAAATTGGTGTCACTTTGAAAGCGTCATCTTGGATTCGCGTCATAGCCGATGGTAAAACCGAGTTTGAGGGTATTCTTCCAGAAGGAACTCACCGGATTTGGAAAGCTCAAGAGCAACTGACAGTGAAAACTGATAATGCTGGTGGTGTATTGATGAGCGTCAATCAGGAGAAAGCTAAGGAAATGGGAGAGCCAGGGAAAGAGGAAGAAGTTAGGATTGCTGCCAAGCCTAATGTTTTGAGATAAGGGAGAAATAAATTCAAAATTTTACCCTTACAGGCAAGCAAACTAGGCGCAGTGTCTCCAAGACAATAAAAACACTAGGGGAGATGAGAGGCATGAGGAGGACAAGGAAGACAAGGAGGCATTTACACCTCCCTCTTCCTTGTCTCCCTTGTCTCCCTTGTCTCCCTTGTCTCCCTTGTCTCCCTTGTCTCCCTACTCCTTAATTTTCTTGCGGCGCACGTCCATTAAGTCTGGTAAGAACTTTTAAGCGATCGCGTAATTCATCTCTCAACGCTTCTGCTTGATAGCGCCACCCCCAGTTACCCTCAGCAGTACTAGGAAAATTCATCCGCGCTTCGTTTCCTAATCCCAAAACATCTTGCAAGGGAATAATCGCTTGATTAGCTATAGAACTCAAAGCTAGGCGAATTAAATCCCACTGGATGCCTTCAGGACTAATAGAACCTAAATAAAGCCATAAGTTATGCTTTTCGTTATCATTAGCTGAATTGAACCAGCCTACAGTTGTGTCATTATCGTGAGTGCCGGTATAAACTACAGCATTTCGCGGGTAATTGAATGGTAAGAATGGATTACCGGGATCAGAACCAAAGGCAAACTGCAAAACCTTCATTCCAGGAAATTCATACTTGTCTCGGAGCGCTTCTACCTCTGGTGTAATTACTCCCAAATCTTCTGCCAAGACGGGTAGCTTGCCCAACTTCTCCCTAATCGCTGCAAAAAAAGCGTCTCCAGGTGCTTCCACCCATTCGCCATTCATGGCAGTTTCTTCGCCTTTGGGTACTGACCAATATGCCTCGAAGCCTCGGAAGTGGTCAATGCGAATTATATCGACATAATCTAGCATTGCTTCAAAGCGTTGCACCCACCATTTAAAGTCTTGTTTTTGCAATTCCTCCCAGTTATAAACTGGGTTGCCCCACAATTGACCGGTGGCGCTAAAGTAATCTGGTGGGACTCCCGCCATTTGAGCAGCTTCTCCTGTCTCTTCGTCTAAGCAAAAGATATCGGGATGTGCCCACACGTCAGCACTATCGTGAGATACGTAAATAGGGATATCGCCAATAATGTCAATACCGCGCATATTGGCATAGTTTTTCAGGTCTGACCACTGCCGGAAAAACTCAAATTGGACGAACTTGTAATAAAAAATATCTCCGTTGAGCCGATCCTCTGCTTGAGCTAATGCTTCAGGTTTACGCTTGAAAAATTCTGCTTCCCATGTATGCCAGCTTGCACCATTATGGGCATCTTTCAGCGCCATAAATAAGGCGTAATTCTCTAGCCAGTAGGCTTTGCTGTCGCAAAAACCTTCAAACTCTTTCTGCTGGATAGGCGTAGCATTGGCTCTAAAGTTTTCACAGGCTTTTTTAAGTAGCCCAATCTTAATTGGCACAACCTGGTCAAAGTCTACCTTTTCTACCGGAAATCCTGGTAAATGAGCAAAGTCTTCTTCAGATAGCAAACCCTCATCTCGTAGTTTTTCTGGGCTAATCAACAGGGGATTTCCTGCCATTGCCGAGTAGCACATATACGGGGAATTACCATATCCAGTGGGGCCTAGGGGTAAAACTTGCCAATATTGTTGATGGGTATCTTTGAGAAAATCAATAAAGCGATAGGCTTCTAAGCCTAAATCTCCAACGCCAAATCGACTGGGAAAGGATGTAGGATGCAGCAAAATACCACTGGATCTAGGAAAAGGCATAAGTAACCTGAATTATGAGAGAGAGCAATTGTTTGATGCACACGCTACGCGATTGCCCAAGGGGCAGTGGCAAAGCCAACGCATCGAATTTATCACGGAACAGTATTTGCACGGTAAATCAAGTAAACTCATTTTGATTGTCATTTGTCTTTTGTCCTTTGTGAATAACCAATACTTCGACTACGCTCAGTACAAGTGACTAATGACCAATGACCAATGACTAATGACTAAATAAATATGACTTACCGAAATCCTGCACCGACAGTTGATATCATCATTGAACTAGTAGATCGACCTCATCGGCCAATAGTGTTAATTGAAAGACATAATCTACCTTTAGGTTGGGCTATTCCTGGTGGGTTTGTAGATTATGGGGAAGCCGTGGAAGTGGCGGCCCGGCGAGAAGCTGAGGAAGAAACGGGTTTGCAGGTGGAATTAGTTGAACAATTACTGGTGTATTCTGACCCCAATCGCGATCCGCGTCAGCATACGATTAGCATCGTGTTTTTGGCGACAGCGACGGGGGAACCAAAGGCTGGGGATGATGCCAAGGGTGTAGGAATTTTTGAGTATTGGTGTGTGCCGGGGAATTTATGTTTTGACCACGATCGCATTCTGCGCGATTATTGGCGATATCGGCATTATGGGATACGTCCGAGGTTGGGGTAAGAGGGACGAACCTCCAAGACGCAGAGAGAAGAGGGGAGAAGAATATCTTGAATTCCCCAACATACAGTTTGTGTTAACGTTCTGTAGGAATCGGTTGGTGTTGGGAAGATGTCAAAGCCAAGATTCTAAGGCTAAGGTTTGCACCTGTTGTATCCTTTGAAAATCGCTGTCTCCTGAGACGACGGTGAGGTTATAGTGCAGAGCGGTTGATGCTATCCACAAGTCGTTATCGCTAAAACCCAAATCTTGAACTGTAAACTTTCTACGCTTTGCTTTGTCTTTGGGGCCAAAATGTTCGACAATTTCCCCTTTGAGGCTACCGTAAACATCGGCAACCCCTCCACTAATCGGGTAAAGGTCAATAGTTTGCAGAAAAGTTCTGACAAAGCGAAGATTTGCTTCTTGTTGAGAAGACTTTTGCACCATGTAAAGGAGTTCACCTTGCACAATAACGCTAGTTGCAACCCCTAAACCGATGTGTTCTTGTAACCGACGAATGACGTTTGTTTCTCCAAAAATGATCCGGCTACAATGGTTGGTGTCTAAGAGGTACATCACTAAAATTCAGCCGGGGAACGGGTTTCGTAAACAAGCTGTAAGCACTCCTCAAAATCATCCCCTTGCCAGGTTCCGGCAAATTTTAGCAAGTCTTCTGCTTTAGAGCCTCTAATAATTGGTGTTGCTTCCTGTATTTCCGGTTTTGTTTGATGATTGGAAGTATCATCATTTTTTTCCGTTGACAGGTCAAGAGATATTTCCTCGGTTGTTGGTTTTGTCTTGAGAAAACGTAAAAAATCCAGTGTTTCAGCTAGTAGAACATCTGAGGATGATTCAATTTCTTGGAGCAGTATTTCTTTAATATTCATCCTGGTTTATTCATAAATAATATTTTGCAGTCTGTCGTAACAGTATTATACGAGTGCGATCGCGATGCTGACTTGATGGCATTATGGGGATGTGTTCGAGGTTGGGTTAAGGTAAGAAGAACGAACCGCGAAGGCGCGAAGGGCACGAAGGAATAGGGGAGAAGAATACCTGTGACACAAAGTTTTTGTGATTATACTGTGTCAGTGGTATTTAAAGGTGCATTATGGATGCTGAGGAATTTTTGGAAAGATACGCAGCAGGGACACGGCAGTTTCATAAAGGAAATCGCCAAGGCATAGACCTTAAAGGTGCAGACCTAAGTGAGATAGACCTATTTAGTTCAAATTGGAATGGAGCAGATTTGAGTGAGGCAACCCTAATTAGGGCAAAACTTAATAGTACAAGCCTCAGTAGAGCATCTCTAACAAATGCAAATTTGAGTGGAATAGAAGGTTCTTCAATCAATCTTAGTTGGGCAGACCTCAGTGATGCGGACTTAAGTTATGCAAACTTGAGTAATGCAAATCTAAGTGGAGCAGACTTTACTAGAGCCAACTTTACTCAGGTAAAGCTAACTGAAGTAAATTTTTCCGGTGCAAATCTCCAGAAAGCTAAACTTCGGGGAGTCACTTTGGAGAAATGTAATTTATCAGAGGTCAATTTAGCTGAGGCAGATTTAGTCAGAGTTTCCTTAGAACGAGCAAACCTTAATAAAGCATGTCTACAAGGCGCAAATCTAGAAAGAGCTTGTCTTTTATATGCAAACCTAATGATGGCAAACCTTGATGGTACAAACCTGAAAAAGGCAAATTTAACTGGAGCAAATATCTATGGGGCAACCTTTAAAAATGCTGACCTGACTGGTGCGATAATGCCAGATGGAGAGATTTACAAACCGATCGCAGCTGAAGCGGAAATCGGTAAACAGGAAACATCGTTAGAGAAAGTAATATCTATGACCCGTAAAGTAATTAATACTGATAACGCACCCGCTCCAGTCGGCCCTTATAATCAAGCGATCGCAGCTTCAGGTCAATTTTTATTCATCGCCGGACAAATTGCCATCGATCCCCGCCTTGGTGATGTTGTCTACACTGATGATGTCAAAAAGCAAACTGAGCAGGTATTAGCTAACCTTGAAGCCATCCTCACGGCAGCCGGTGCAACTTTTGAAGATGTGGTGAAAACCACCGTATTTCTAGCTGATATGAATGATTTCACGGCGGTGAATGCCGTTTATGCTAAATATTTCCCGGAAAATACAGCCCCAGCGCGGGCTTGTGTTCAGGTATCGCGCTTACCTAAAGATGTGTTGGTAGAGATTGATGCGATCGCTGTAATTAGCGGTTAGTGCCAATACATTCACAAAAGAAGCCTACAACTCTACAAATAAACTAGGCTTTCTTATTGACTTTTTTTCTTAAAAGCTATAAATCTTTTTTAGGGATTAATTAAAATTAATTAGCAAAAAAACTGAGAAAACTTCCTAATGGAGAGTTGCAAATGAGTGTGAGGAAAAAGAGCTTATTGGGCGCTGGCGCGGCATTTGCAGTGCTTACAGGTTTAGTCGTCAGCACAGTAGGGGCTATGCAGGCAACGATCGCCAACCCCACCACTAATCAACAGACACCACGCTTACTCGCTCAAGGGCAGAAGACTTTAACAATAGTTTTTCCCAGTCGTGCTGATTCTACAGACTTGCAAAATAAGGCAAATGCGGTAGGAGCTTTTTTATCGAAAGAGTTAGGAATTCCAGTCGTCGCCCAAGTTGGTGATGATACAGCTGCTGTAGAAGCTTTAAGAGCAAATCGGGCTGATGTCGCTTTTTTAAGTAGCCGTCCAGCTTTGAAAGCGAAACAATTAGCAAACGCCAGCTTGTATCTAGCCGAAGTTCGTTCAACTTATTCTGGAAGATACACCTATAGCTCAACATTTGTTGTCCCTAAGAATAGTCCCCTAAAAACTCAAAATTCAGCTAAAGCCACTTTAGAACAACTACGGGGCAAGAAAATGGCTTTTACTTCCCCTACTTCTGGCTCTGGGTTTATTATCCCTGTCGCTGAGTTGGTCAAACAAAAATTTGTACCCAACCGCGATCGCTTAGATGATTTCTTTGGTCAAGTTTCTTATGGCGGCAATTACAGCAAAGCCTTACAAGCAGTTGTGCGCGGTCAAGCTGATGTGGCTGTTGTGTCAGAATATGCTCTGAATCCACCTTATATCACCGCCGAAGAAAAGAGTCAGTTACGGGTTCTGCACAAAATTACTGGTGTACCTGCCCACGGTATTGCCATTGATGATGATGTTCCAGCCCCAACACGGGAAAAAATCATCAACGCTTTACTGAAATTAAATCAGTCGCAAAATAATAAGTTGTTAAGCGACTTGTATAATTCCACAGAATTAGTGCGAATTAACCACGATCGTCACCTAGCAACCATCCGTGACGCTCTGCAAATCGCTGGCATTGAACCATAATTTAGTTAACAGTTATTCAGTGAACATCTTGAATAACTATTAGCAGATGTTTTAAAAGTGATTGGCTGTAATTTTAGGCACTTCTAGATCCCCCCTAACCCCCCTTCAAAATGGGGGAACCGGAATCAAAGTTCCCCTTCAAAGTCCCCCTTTTTAAGGGGGATTTAGGGGGATCTAAAACGTTTTATTACCGACCAAAGAAGTTTTAAAACATCCTCTTAGCAGATAAACAAATTTCTATGAATGATTATGTTATTGAGTGTCATAACCTAGAGACAGCTTATACTCCTTCTCTGAATCGTCCTATTCTCAATGGGATTAATTGCCAGATTAAACGGGGTGAATTTGCCGTTTTGCTGGGGCTAAACGGTGCTGGTAAGTCTACATTACTACGATCGCTAGTTGGACTAGTGCCATCAGTAAGAGGAGAATTGCTCGTCAATAATGTTGAGATGAATTCCCGAACACTGCCAAAAATTCGGCGCGATGTTGGGATGTTATTTCAAGGTGGCGGATTGATTCGGCAGTTATCAGCACTGGAAAATGTCTTGTGCGGATGCCTTGGTAAAAGAACAACTTGGCAAACACTGTTGGGATTTTCCAAACGCGATCGCTTGTTGGCACTAAATTTATTAGAACAGTTAGGACTGGGAGAGTTAGCTTTTCAAAAAACCAGTCAATTAAGTGGCGGACAACAACAACGAGTAGCGATCGCTCGGACTTTAATTCAATCACCGCAAATTCTCTTAGTTGATGAACCCATCACTGGCTTAGATGTTGTCGCATCGCAACAAGTCATGGAAACTCTATCTGAATTGCACACTCAGCAAGGTATGACTATTGTTGCAGTTTTGCACGATTTGGGAATCGCAGAAAAATACGCCCAACGAGCGATCGTCTTAGATGCTGGACGCGTCGTTTACCAAGGACTTTGTGACAACTTACAAGCTCAATTTGCGAAAGTTTCTGCTTAAGGGACTTCCAAATAAAAAATATCCAATTAACTCCTGTGGGGTGGGCATCTTGCCCGCCATATAGACTGGGCGGGCAAGATGCCCACCCCACAATATTGGATAATTTATTTCTTGGAGTTCCCTGAGTGGAATTTGATTTAACAAAACAGAATTCAGTCGCCAGAATTCAAAATTCATTCTGACTCCTGGATTCTGACTCCTGAATTCTTCTTCAATACAATATGAGTTACTTTTTTAAGTCAAAACGCTTACGCTTCTACCCTTGGCTAAGTTCTCTACTCATCTCATTAATTGTTGTGGTAGTTTATGGTTGGGCTTTGCGAGGACTCAAACTCGATTTTGAACTGCTAAGTTCTAGCTGGCCATACATCACCGATTTTATTACCCGGTTATTTCCTCCCGATTGGAAAGTTTTAGATATTGCAGTTAAGGCATTAATTGAAACTGTACAGATGTCTTTATGGGGAACTACCATTGGGGCAATTCTTTCTGTACCGATTGCTATAGCTAGCGCCAGCAACGTTGCGCCTGGGTGGTTGCGATCGCTAGCTAATTTGCTGCAAAATACTGTACGTTCTGTCCCCTCAATTATTCTGGGGCTAATTTTTGTTGCCGCCACTGGCTTAGGCGCACCAGCAGGAACTTTAGCTTTGGGAATCTACACCATCGGCTACCTTGCCAAATTTTATCAACAGGCAATTGAAGCAGTTGATCCGCGTTCTCTTGAATCGTTGGAAGTTATCGGAGCCTCCAAGTTACAGATTGCTCAATACGGCATTCTCCCGCAAGTGCTACCTCTGGGATTGGGTTACACCTTTTGGATGTTTGAGTACAACATCCGTGCTGCTTCTGTCTTGGGTGTAGTTGGTGCAGGTGGTATTGGCTTTCAGTTAAAAAGTTACATCGACGGGTTCGAGTACACCAAAGCAACAACCATGATGCTAGTGCTTTTGGTAGTCGTCACTGTAATTGATGCTTTTAGTAGCCAATTACGTCATCGGCTCGATTCTATGTAATAAATTCTTGGTGTCTTGGCAGTAGACTGTTTTGAAAGCTAATGCGATCACTTCTACAACTTTGGGAATACTGAAATGAAGTACCCTAAAGGAGTATTAAAAATGGCAGAAAATCGCATCAGTGCCAGCCTAGCCCCAGCAGATAAAGAAGCAGTCATGCAGGCGATCGCTACTATTAGAGAAAAGTTACCGTTTTTGGTTGATTTGACCCCTGAAGACCGGCGAACGATGCTGAAGATGGGAGATAAAAGTCGGGCTTTTGTTAGCAAAGCCTTAGAAGTAGCGACACAGAATCCTAACTTTTTGCCTCGTTACTTTGATTTAGAAGAGATGCGCCGGGACTTGGAAATATATGAGGACTTGTATCCGGTACTGTTGTCTCTAACGCAACTGCAAGAATTGGTAGATGATACCTGTATCACTGCTGCTAGTGAAGCGTATGCAGCAGCATTAGCAGTGTATAGCTAGGTAGAGTTTCGGAAGGTTGCCAGAAGGTTTGGTAGTGTTCTAACTCTTGTGAGAGAACCTTGATTCCTTTTTCATAGGTTGCTTCAACACGGTGAACAATGGGTGCAATCCCTTTCCAAGTCATATTGGAAGCCCACTTGATGGCAACTTCAATCGAATCCAGAATTGCGCCATTCCAATAGTTCTCTAGGGCTGCCCAACACCTCTCTATGGGATTGTACTTGCTATGGTACGGAGGATAGTAAATCAGTCGGATTCTTAAATTAATTGCTTGAGACAGTTCAACCATACGTTTGATAAACTGTGTGCGGTTACTGCGAGTTGCTGCACCACCATCAAGGTCAATCACCCATTCATCATAATCTTGGTAATCGTGTTGATTCTCATACCACCAAGCAGTTAAACAATCGACAATAAAATCACTGGTTTCAGCCGACTGACCTAAGTAAATCGTAAGCTTTTCACTGTGTGTGTTGAGAATGCCAAAAGGAACTAAGACTGCCTCCCACTGTGTATCGTGGTCATCCGCAGCTTTTGCTTCCAGTGTTCGAGCTTTACCACCTCTGGAAAGATTGCCAATCTTCACCTTGGCTTTAGTATCGATAGAGACTCGCAACGATTTGGGATTCTCATCCGATGCCTGATTTTCCTGAAACACATTGTCGAAAATGGCATCTGTTTGCGGAATCTTTTTCAAGGGCTTTGTTTTTTGTGTTTTTTTAGGCGATACCCCAAGCTATTAAGAATCTTCCCCAGAGTTTGACGAGACGGCAATTGACTGTGGTCATAACCTATTTCACTGATTAAGTTTTGTAAATCTCATAAACTACAAGATTTATTTTCTGAATACTCAACTCATTTTCTCATGATTTGAAAAATACTTAACACAGCTAATTACTGTTATTAATTTCAGCAATGTCCTCTAGGTACGCCACTTTGACATAGTACGTAAATACTATAAAATTGCGATCGCACTGTGCCAGTTGCGTAAGTCCTGTTACCAACGAATGCAGCGCTACCATGAAGCACCGCAAGATTTAGACCGCACCATTGGACTTAACCGACATTACCAAGATGATTGGTATTTCTACGAGCGTGCTTTAACTTACCTAGCCCTTAATCAACCAGACAAAGCACGGGCTGACTTGGCGCTTGCTATGAAGCTTGCTAAAGAGCATTACGAAAAAGATGCTAGAAACTGGCGTAATAGCTTTAACTTAGCTCTTTACTATTTGGCTGCTCAATATAATCAACCAGCAGAGCATTTATATCGGCATACCATATCTCAAGGTGCTTCCTTAGAGCGTATCCGTATAGCAGTCCAAGACCTGAATGACTTTTTAGCTGTGTTCCCTAACCATGTGCAGGCTACATCTATGCAACAGTTGTTGCAGTCTTCTCTAACTTAGGTCATGTAATTTTCACTAAAAATATAAAGCGATCGCTTCTACTACTTTGCCTTGCTCATGACAAAGCTGTTTTGCAATTCTAATACCAATTTAAAAATGAGTAGGAGGAATTTTAGATGATCGGTCAGGTCAAAATGGGATTTGTCTAAATCCACTCAAATCCCTGTGTGGCTAAAAATTCTTTAGCTGGTTCCAAAATATCTTTGCTTAAAATCAGCTTGACTTTTGGAGAACTAAGATGCAAACGAAAACGCTCAATAAAAAGTTGGTTAGCAGGTTCAATTTTCCTAATGGCACTCCAGGGAATCAACAACGGCGGAAGTCCCAAGCCAAATAAGGGGAAAATACTCAGATAAATCCCTTGAGGAGTTATACCAACATTTAAAGTTCCTTTGTAGTACACCAAACCCACAGAACCGCTTTGCATTCGGGAAAAGTTTTGTGGCGGCGCTTCTTTCGTGCGGTAGAGTTTAGCCAGGCGATTCCAGTCATGACGGAATAGAAAAATCATGACTATCGTGGAAAATGTAAAAAAAAAGATGTATATCCACTGAGGGGTATGTGGCATTTGTTTTTAAATTATTGATGATTGACGCTTCAAATCTAAGCGATGTCTAACGACAAGTCTCTTTGCGCCTACGCATTCATCAATCAACTACATACCCTTGAATTTTTCCAAATTATGGGAGCATCCCGGTTAAAAATTGCTTAATAAAAATCCCATTCATTCAAAAAACTGGCTTTAAATTAAGGCCAGTTTTTTGATTTTATTGCAAACTTCTATCGGACTTTACGGCCGAGTATTAACGGAACACACTTGAGAAGATATTATTAAACTTTCTCATTCAAATGTCAAGATTTCACTAAATAGGTGGGTGGCAAAATCCACAAGTACGTAATTGCGAGTGAAATGTTCTCCTGCAAAGAGGCAAGCTACTTGCAGCATCTCTTATGAGAAGCAATCACAAAGATTTCAGCTATATTACATTTTATTGCATAGTTAGGTTTATTCATGCTTACCTGCTTACGTCAGCAAAACTTGCCATTAGATATGGCCACTTCCCTTAAATTCTCTGGCTGTGCTTCTAAACTCTTGTCACCAAAATGCTTATCCATCAACCTGGGGATTTGTGCAGCCTGAATTCGGCTATGACGTGTTTTATCTGGCATAACTAGGTTTGGCCCAGCTTTACAATTTTTCATACAACCAGTGCCCTTGATTGTAACTTGGTCTTCTAAACCGCGATCGCTTAAAGCTGCCTCCAATGCCTGACAAACTGCTTTACCACCGCGTTTCATACAATCAGACTTTTGACACACCAAAATTGTGGCTTTAGCCTTAGCTGGCTTTACTTTGACATTATCAATAGATGGGGGTTCTTGTACTGGTGTGATCGTTTCAACTCTCCCCATATCAGAACGCGCCGCCATTACCCGTTCAGCTTTCAGAGTGATAGTACCATCCTTCAAATCATGCTTTTTATAACCAACAACTTGCAGCCAAGTCCCTGATGGTAAGCGCAAGTCAAAAGCAGCCCGTAAATGTTTAGCTAGTTTAATGTAAGACTCACCTTCATGAGTCCCCAGCATTAAGCCTTTAAGCTTATAGCCATCTTTAATAACAAAATTTATAAATCTGCCCTCAAGACAAAATTCTGATACTTCCATAGTGTGAGATGCACCCATTTTTTTGATCTCCTTTTAACTAAGTACAAGCAATCAAGCAAGATATTCTCAGCAGTAGCTAAAAATTAGAACTGTTGTTAGCAATTTTCCAACAGTACTCAAGAGCCAAAATTTGCTCTTGACGAGAGGCTGTTAATCGCTGTATCACACTCCAAAGTTGAACAGCTATCACAGGAGAGCTAATTTCAACTTTCAATGGCTGGTTAGCTATACAAGTACAGGGAATATCTAACTCCTTTAGGCGTTGATAGACTTGCCAGCGATCTGCCCAATTCACCTCTACAAGGTGGTTGCTTTCTATTTCTGAACTAAACGATTTCAAGAGAATTGCCCTCAAAGTGCAACAAACTTGCAGTAATTACCGCGATTTAACTCTCTGCTTAGTGAAAGTTTTAGGAGTGTAACCTCTTAAAACCAGCATACCTTAAGTGCAAACAATTCTCATTAATTTTGAAAAAAAAGTCAAACTTTTACAGCCATTCCATATTGAGAGGGGGAAGAGGTAGGGAGCAGGGGACAGAGGAGAGAGATAATTTTAATTTTTATTCTCTCGCTTGTGCCCTGCCCCCTGCCTCTATTGGGCAACATGCATATTTAAGTCATGATGTCAATATTAATGAGAGATTTATGCACATTGATAGGTGTGCCATCATCCAGCAAACAATAAAATTGAGATTATTAGTAAGCAAAAATACAAAATCTTGTGCTGGCAAATTGCCTTGCACTTATTATTAAAATGTTAATATGTTGAGAATAAGCAGTTAAAATCTATAACTGTTAAAAAGAGAGGAACACAATGTCTGAAACGCAAACTTTGTTACGAAATTTTGGTAATGTATATGACAATCCCGTGTTGCTGGATCACAGCGTCACTGCTCCAGTTACAGAAGGATTCAACGTCGTATTAGCTAGTTTCCAGGCACTGTATTTGCAGTACCAAAAGCATCATTTTGTAGTTGAAGGCTCAGAATTTTACTCTCTGCATGAGTTTTTTAACGAAAGCTACAACCAAGTACAAGACCACATCCATGAAATTGGAGAACGCTTGGATGGACTAGGTGGTGTTCCAGTAGCGACCTTTAGCAAATTAGCAGAATTAACCTGTTTTGAGCAAGAGTCTGAAGGCGTATATTCCTCTCGCCAAATGGTGGAAAATGACTTAGCCGCAGAACAAGCTATTCTTAGCGTGATTCGCCGCCAAGCTGCTCAGGCAGAGAGTTTAGGCGATCGGGGTACACGCTATCTGTACGAAAAGATTTTGTTGAAAACCGAGGAACGTGCTTATCATTTGTCTCACTTCCTCGCTAAAGATAGCTTAACTTTAGGGTTTGTCCAAGCGGCTCAAAGCTAAAACTCTCATAATCTAGATTTATTTACCTAGACTGAAAGAAAAAGTTGGCAGCACGAACTCTTAAAATATTATAAAGAATGGCAGAGAATGATACCCTTGTTCCTCTGCCATTTTTAATTTAAATAAACATATCATCATAAGATTTAATGTTGAAAATATTTGGCAATTAGATAGTTAATAAATATTTTTATCTAAAAAATTTATTTGGGCTGAATAAGCTGACATATATATGCAATAATAAATTACCATTTGTCGCAAAGTTTTATCAAACTAAATAACAGAAATTTGCAAAAGCTTTAAAAATTTGCTCGTCAGAATTAAATAGTATTTAGAAGTAAAAAATAATCATAGGGCTTTGAGTATTTGGGTTAGGGGAGAGGTAACAGGTAACAGGGAACATGAAATAATCTGTACCCTCTAACCTGTACCCTATTCCCTAATTCCCGCTCCTTTCATGTCATCAAACCTAGAAAACTTAATAATAAAAAGCACGACAGGGTGTAAAGACCCTTAAAATAATCAGGATTTGTATTCTCATACTCCAAGGCAACGACTATGCCCCGCCGTGACGACCTCAGGAAGATTCTACTGTTAGGCTCTGGCCCAATTGTGATTGGACAAGCCTGTGAGTTTGACTACTCTGGCACTCAAGCCTGCAAAGCGCTGCGTGAAGAAGGCTATGAAGTAGTTTTGGTCAACTCAAACCCTGCAACAATTATGACCGACCCGGAAACGGCCGATCGCACTTACATTGAGCCGTTAACTCCAGAATTGGTTGAAAAAGTCATTGAGAAAGAACGCCCCGACGCTTTATTACCAACGATGGGAGGACAAACCGCCCTCAACCTCGCCGTTGCTTTAGCCAAAAATGGCGTGTTGGAAAAGTATGGCGTTGAGTTAATCGGCGCTAAACTGCCAGCCATTGAAAAAGCCGAAGATCGAAAACTGTTCGGTGAAGCAATGGCAAGAATTGGGGTAGCTGTGTGTCCTAGCGACACAGCCGAAACTTTGGAAGAAGCCAAAGCTGTTGCCCGTCAAATTGGTAGTTATCCCCTAATTATTCGTCCAGCTTTCACTATGGGTGGAAGTGGTGGCGGTATTGCCTACAACCAAGAAGAATTTGAAGAAATGGCACAGGTAGGTATAGATGCCAGTCCCGTTTCGCAAATTCTCATTGACCAGTCTTTGCTGGGCTGGAAAGAATATGAACTCGAAGTGATGCGTGATTTGGCAGATAACGTGGTGATTATCTGTTCCATCGAAAACCTTGACCCTATGGGCATTCACACCGGGGACTCAATTACCGTCGCTCCCGCGCAAACCCTGACTGATAAAGAATATCAAAGGCTGCGGGATATGGCAATTAAAATCATCCGCGAGATAGGTGTGGAAACTGGCGGTTCTAATATTCAATTTGCCGTTAATCCGCTTAATGGGGATGTGGTTGTAATTGAGATGAACCCCCGCGTTTCCCGCAGTTCGGCTTTGTCTTCCAAAGCTACGGGTTTTCCCATCGCCAAAATTGCCGCAAAATTGGCTGTCGGCTATACCTTGGATGAAATTCAAAATGACATCACCAAGAAAACTCCCGCATCCTTTGAGCCGACAATTGACTATGTGGTGACAAAAATCCCCCGCTTCGCCTTTGAAAAATTCCCTGGTTCTGACCCAGTGCTGACAACCCAAATGAAATCAGTCGGGGAAGCAATGGCAATTGGACGGACTTTCAACGAATCCTTCCAAAAGGCGCTGCGATCGCTCGAAACCGGACGCGCTGGTTGGGGTTGCGACAAAGCCGAAAAATTACCCAGTGGTGAACAAATCCGCGCCCAACTGCGGACACCTAACCCCGATCGCATTTTTGCCGTGCGTCATGCCTTGCAGCAAGGGATGACTATTGAAGAAATCTATGAACTGACTGGTATTGACCGATGGTTCTTAGATAAATTGCAGCAACTGCTAGATGTCGAAAAATTCCTGAAGCGGACACCTTTGCAGCAATTGACAAAAGAGCAACTTTATGAAGTGAAGCGGGACGGATATAGCGATCGCCAAATTGCTTATGCCACCAAAACCACCGAAGATGAAGTTCGCGCTTACCGCAAGTCACTAGGAATCATCCCAGTTTACAAAACCGTAGATACCTGCGCGGCTGAGTTTGAAGCCCTTACCCCTTACTACTATTCTACCTACGAAGAAGAAACAGAGGTAATGCCCGCAACCAAGCCAAAAGTGTTGATTTTGGGTGGTGGCCCCAACCGCATTGGACAAGGAATTGAGTTTGACTATTGTTGTTGTCACGCCGCTTATGCCTTGAAGGATGCGGGGTATGAGACGATTATGGTCAACTCCAACCCAGAGACAGTTTCGACAGACTACGATACCAGCGATCGCCTTTACTTTGAGCCTTTAACAAAAGAAGATGTTCTTAACATCATCGAAACTGAAAATCCAGTTGGGGTAATAATCCAGTTTGGCGGACAAACCCCGCTAAAGTTGGCTATTCCTTTACAAGAGTTTCTTAACAATGACACATCAGGACTGCTGACTAAAATTTGGGGTACATCACCAGATTCCATCGACATGGCAGAAAACCGGGAGCGGTTTGAAAAGATTCTCCAACAGTTAAATATTGCCCAACCGCCTAATGGGATTGCGCGGAGTTACGAAGATGCGCTGATTGTTGCCAAACGCATTGGCTATCCGGTAGTGGTGCGTCCTAGCTATGTGTTAGGCGGACGAGCGATGGAAATCGTTTATTCCGATGCTGAGTTGGAACGCTACATGAGCTTTGCAGTACTCATAGAACCAGAACATCCAATTTTGATTGATAAATTTCTGGAAAACGCAATTGAAGTCGATGTCGATGCGATCGCCGATCACACTGGACGGGTGGTAATTGGTGGTATTATGGAACACATCGAGCAAGCGGGCATTCACTCAGGAGATTCCGCTTGTTCTTTACCTTCCATTTCCCTATCACCAGCAGTTCTCAATCAAATTCGCACTTGGACGGTGCAGCTAGCACAAGCGCTGTCAGTCGTGGGGTTGATGAATATCCAATTTGCTGTTGTCGGTGCAAGCAGCTATTCTCCCCAAGTTTACATTTTGGAAGCCAACCCCCGCGCCTCGCGTACAGTACCATTTGTATCTAAAGCAACAGGCGTACAGTTAGCGAAATTAGCATCATTAATCATGTCGGGTAAAACCTTAGAGGAGCTAGGTTTCACCGAGGAAGTCATTCCCACACATATTGCAGTAAAAGAAGCTGTATTACCCTTTAATAAATTCCCAGGAACTGATACAATATTGGGCCCAGAAATGAGATCCACTGGTGAGGTGATGGGGATTGACAGCGACTTTGGCCGGGCCTTTGCCAAAGCAGAACTGGGTGCTGGGGAGCGTTTACCACTGACTGGAACTGTATTTGTATCAATGAGCGATCGCGATAAAGCTGCTGCTGGTGCTGTGGTGAAGGAGTTTATCGATTTGGGCTTTACAGTGATGGCTACCCTTGGTACACGGCGAGTTCTTCTTGAACAGGGGTTAAATATTGAGTTAGTGTTAAAACTCCATGAAGGCCGTCCCCACGTCTTGGATGCAATCAAAAATAAAAAAATCCAACTTATTATCAACACACCTTCCGGGGAAGAAGCCCACACTGATGCTAGGTTAATCCGTCGCACAGCCTTAGCTTACAAAATTCCCATCATTACTACCATCGCTGGCGCAAAAGCTACCGTCGCCGCCATCCGTTCTTTACAAAATACAACTCTGGACGTAAAAACCATTCAAGAGTACTGCCCGATTGCGAAGTAGTACGGAGTAGGGGAGTACGGGGGCAGAGGGAAAGAGGGCAGGGGAGGCAGGGGAGGCAGGGAAGGCAGGGGAGGCAGGGGGAGAAGAACTATTAATTAGTATCTAATGTCTAATGCCCAATACCCAATGCCCAATACCCAATGCCCAATACCCAATGCCCAATTCCCAATTCCCAATGCCCAATTCCCAATTCCCAAGAAAATTAAGTAATTGTTATAAGAGAATGACTATAGTTCTCATTAGAGATATCTTAGCAAATATGAGGAAGCTTATATTCACCAAATAATTTCTGAAATTGACTTATAGTCAGCCTTTAGAGAGAGGGCGATATTGCATGAACTGGAACAACCAGGAAATTTAATGTCGCTATATAGCCAAAACTTCTCATAAATGTTACAATTATTAATAAGGTTCCAATAAAAAAATGTTTAAGAAGCTAGCTTTTATCTAACTGTAGATACTTGTGAAAAGTAGGAAATAACTGTAACTTTTAGCAGTTAAGAAGCCTAAATTTGTTTATTATGAGCAGCCGAATTTATCGGGCGCGTAAGTTGCAAACCATACATGGGTTCCCAGTCTGACTGGGTAGCACCCTAAACAAAGCATCTATCCCTTAATGACCCTACCGCCAAACCCATCATTACCAAAGAGTAGCGCCATGAAGACCGCTCAGACAGCCACAGACCTCGTGCGGACTTACCTGCGTGAGATTGGCCGTGTGCCACTCTTAACACACGAGGAAGAGATTTTTTATGGTAAACAGGTGCAACGTTCTTGTACGTTGCACGAATCAAGAGAATCTCTTGCCACCCAGTTAGGTCGTCAACCGACCTTAGAAGAGTGGGCCAAAGCGACAAAGTTAGAACCAGCAGAATTGAACGAAGCGATCGCTGATGGTGAAATTGCCAAGCGTAAAATGGTAGAAGCCAATTTGCGGCTGGTAGTCTCCGTTGCTAAAAAGTACATCAAGCGCAACGTCGATTTACTGGACTTGATCCAAGAAGGTAGTATTGGTATGCAACGCGGCGTAGAAAAATTTGACCCTACCAAAGGGTATAGATTTTCTACTTATGCCTATTGGTGGATTCGGCAAGCTATCACTCGTGCTATAGCCGAAAAAGCTCGTACCATTCGGCTGCCTATCCATATTACTGAAAAATTAAATAAGATTAAAAAGGCACAGCGCCAATTGTCTCAAAAGTTGGGACGCGCTCCTACAGCTGGTGAGCTAGCTCAAGAATTAGAATTAACCCCCAAACAAGTACGAGAGTATTTGGAAAAGGCGCGTTTGCCCCTTTCCTTAGATTTGCGGCTTGGTGATAATTACGACACCGAACTGGGAGAAATGCTGGAAGATCCAGGAGCATCCCCCGAAGAGTTTGTTATGCAATCTTCCCTATCTTATGACTTAGATCGTCTCATGGGCGATCTTACGCCGCAACAGAGGGAAGTTATTACGCTACGCTTTGGTTTAACTGATGGGCAAGCGTTAACTCTGGCTAAAATTGGTGAAATACTTAATATTAGCCGCGAACGAGTCCGGCAAATTGAGCGGGAAGCTTTAACCAAACTTCGCAAGTCTAAAGCCAACATGGGTGAATATTTGGCAAGTTAAAAGCAGAGACGCGATTAATCGCATCTGTACAACAATTAGGAGTGAGGAGTTTTTAATGAGCTTCTCACTCCTTACTTTATTTGTTAGGGTGACGAAAATACGCTGACTTTAGTACGGTTACACCTACTTCCATCAGAAAGCGAGGCTGTTACATTAGTTGACAGGAAGACAAAACAGCTAGCTAAGTCAAATCCAAAACAGGCATTTAGTATTAAAATCACAAGCACCGTAGCCAGTAGTGGTAGTTAAGGAGCTAAAAAATGAGTAACCCATCCAATCGTGTCTCAGAATTTTTCAATAGCGAATCAGAAACCAACGATTTACTATGGCAGTATGTTAAATCCTTGAGTCCAGAGACAGTTACCCAGCTATCTAAACCTACATCTGCCGAAGTTTTTCAAGTGATGGAACGGAATATTACAGGATTATTGGGTAATCTACCTTCAGAACATTTTGGCATCACCGTCAGCACTAGTCGGGAAAGTCTAGGTCGGCTTTTGGCTTCTGCTATGATTAGTGGTTATTTCTTGCGTAACGCTGAACAGAGAATGAATTTTGAACTCGCCCTACAAGGGACTGAAACCAACAACACCGAAGTTGAATAGAAATAGAAAAGTTAGCAAATTCTATATTGTTGTTGGGCTGATTGCTAGCCACAGTCATGGCTATAGGAATTAAACATAAGGCTCTGCGAAATCTTTGGTCCCAATTCCCAATAATTATCAGCTAGATTTTTTTAAAATATCCAAAACAGTGACGCATTAAGGTTGAAATTTAAAAAATCAAAACTCGGCAGAGTTAAAATTAGTCTGCCGAGTTTTGTTGTTAATCATCTCCCCTTTTGTCCATCAATTATGAGTGAAACCAGTTCTTTCCCGCCCCATAAAATCATTGGTGTTGCAGTAATTTGGAATGACCAAAAGCAAATTTTAATCGATCGCCGTCGTCCAGAAGGAGCAATGGGCGGTTTATGGGAATTTCCTGGCGGTAAAATCGAGCCTGGTGAAACTATTCAAGAGTGTATTCAACGGGAAATTTCCGAAGAACTAGGAATAGTAATTGAAGTGGGAGAGCATCTGATTACTATTGACCACACCTATACAAATTTGCGCGTTAGCCTCACAGTGCATCACTGCTGCCATGTTACAGGTGTTCCCCAACCTTTAGAATCAGATGAAATACGCTGGGTAACTTTGGAAGAACTGGATCAGTTTACTTTTCCGAAAGCAAATACTCAAATCATTGCTGCTTTAAAAGGGAATTGAGAATTAAGAATGGGGAATGGGGACAAGGGGACAAGGGGACAAGAGGTGAGAACTTGAAACAGGTCTTTCCCCTTGTCCCCAATTCTCCTTGTCCCCAAGTCCTCTTCCCAATGCCCAATACCGTAACAATCTATTAATTGCATCAGGTTGAGTCCCGCAATTTTCTACAATAGGCGCAGAGACTTTGATAAAAGGTATCAACAAATAAATGCCTAAAACTGTTGCCGATGTGATGAGCCGCGATCCTATTGTCGTTCGTGCGGAAACTCCACTGAAGGAAGCTATCCAAATTCTCGCAGAACGCCACATCAGCGGACTACCTGTTGTGGATGATGTCGGGAAATTGGTGGGCATTATCTCAGAAACCGATTTGATGTGGCAAGAAACTGGTGTTACTCCACCTGCGTACATTATGTTTCTTGATAGCGTTATCTATTTAAAAAATCCTGCTACGTATGAACGTGACTTACATAAAGCACTAGGGCAAACCGTTGGGGAGGTGATGAGTAAAAACCCGATCACAATTTCCCCTGATAAAACTTTAAAAGAAGCCGCTACAATCATGCACGATCGCAGCGTTCACCGCTTGCCAGTACTTGATGGTACAGATCAAGTAATTGGTATCCTCACTCGTGGTGATATTATTCGGGCAATGGCAGCAAGTCAAGAATAATCAATTAACAGTTAACAGCCTGATAACTGATAACTGTTAAATATTTTTTACACTTTTGAAAATCAAGGATAACTAAATGAGTATTACTTCGGAGTCTGTTAAGCAATTGCTAAGTTCTGAGGATTTAGGCGATCGCTTACGTGCAGTAAATCAAATCCGCCAACTGGAACCTACGGTTGGCTTTGAATTGATTCAAACAGCCATTAGCGATCGCAATTCCCGTGTTCGTTACTCAGCCGTGAGTCAAATGGATACACTCGGAACACAAGATTTACAATTATCTTTGGATATCTTGCGCGATCGCTTGCTTCATGACTCTGAAGTAGATGTACAAGCAGCAGCAGCAGACTGTATAGGCGCACTCCAACTACATGACGCTTTTGAAGACTTAAAGGAGGTTTACTACAAGACTGATGAATGGCTAATACAATTTAGTATCATCGCTACATTAGGAGCATTGGGCGATCCACGAGCCTTTGAATTGCTCAAAGAGGCACTCTCATCAGAAACCGAATTAGTGCAAACTGCTGCTATTAGTTCGTTCGGTGAATTGGGAAATTTAGAAGCAGTTCCCCTCTTAGCTCCTTATGCTACCAATCCAGACTGGCAAATGCGTTACAGAGTTGTACAAGCGCTGGCTCTTTTGGGTGGTGCAGAAGCCAAATCTATATTAGAAACACTGGCTAATGATGAAGTCGAAGCGATCGCCACTGAAGCCAAAAATTCTTTGCAATCAGTCTGATAGCAGAAAAAAATTCGATCTGGTTGGTAAAATTTTTCATTCCAGCCAGATCGAATAGATAATAAATGAGAGTGACTT
Source organism: Nostoc sp. ATCC 53789 (assembly GCF_009873495.1). Taxonomy (GTDB): domain Bacteria; phylum Cyanobacteriota; class Cyanobacteriia; order Cyanobacteriales; family Nostocaceae; genus Nostoc; species Nostoc muscorum_A. The sequence goes on from NZ_CP046703.1 coordinate 3,186,239, forward strand.
TCAGTTCTTAAAAATCACTTGTTCATACTAAACAACACTTTTACGGCGGCGAGACATCACCATTACAGTACCTACTGCACCCAAACCAAGTAATGCAGCTGGTTCGGGAACGGAGGTGGTGAATGTAGAACCAGAAAAAGTCAAATTAGCCAATGAACCGCCAGTAGTATCGAGAATTGCATTTGCCTGAGCAACAGTAGTATCATTTCTTTGGAAAGATAAGCTTCCTGCTCCTTTAGTTATCTCACCAGTAGCGCTGGTAAAGTATCCCCATAAATCAACTGCTATAGTAATGTTTGCACCAGTCTGAGTTATTTTGTAATCAGAAGATGTCAAGGTAAAAATATTACTGCCATCTGCTAGAGAAGCTGTACTTTCCCCAGGCAGAATCGTACCAGGAAGGGTAAGATTACCAAGGTCTAGAAATGGGTTTTGCACAGTATCGCTTGCGAATGAGATGATATCACGTATACTTGCTGAATTGAAACCTAAGAAACTTCCTGTCTGAGCGGCAATAGCAACTGGGGTACTCTTTACACCATTGGAATCTGCAAGAATGCTATCTGGAGTAAAGGTTAGTGAATCTTTTTTCAATGTTACTAAACTGCTAGCAAATGGATTCGCAGTTACACCACCGTTAAAACTGAACTCACCTTTCAGTGCAGCAGCTTGAGCAGAACCGACAGATGTAAATAACCCAGCAACAGCTAAAGGAAGTGCAGCAGTAGCGGCCAGAGTAGCGTTTAGTAATTTAGATTTTAAACTAATCATGATCGTTTGAGAATCCTAATAATAACTTTGACGGAAAAATTGATTGTTTTACTTGTACTATCAGTAATTTATTTAAAATACTGTCAGTGAAAGCGGCACTTGTGTGACGTATTTCTTATTTCCATAAAATCACATAGATTCTGAGTACGCAAGATTTACTTAGTGGTCTTCATTACATCTTCAATTGTTGAGTAGTCTTCATAAATTTTTTATTTCCGGTATATCTATCCTTCGTATATTTGTCATTTAATAGGGTTGAAGCCGATCTATTTAACTTACGTATACTGAATGAAATTAGTGCTTTTTGTTATTGCAAATTACTCAACTATTTTTTAGATAAATAGAGTAAGCAATATATTTATATTCAGCCGTTGGAGATTTCCCAAATTTTTTTAAGGGTCTCAATTTACCTTTTACCCAGACTACAAGAGGGATTGAGAATGTTTATCCGAGAAGTGTTGAAACAAAGGAGATTTATCCAACGCGCAATACACAAAGTAGCGGTTCCTCCCGTCCATAGATGAAATGGGAGAAACCGCTCTGTTGGTGTAATGTAGAAAATTTTAGTCAGCTAATTGAATGCCTGTAATAAATAGCCTGATTACTAGCTATTACTACTATTCTCAAATGTTGAAATGCTAAGAACTAAATACCTGTGGCCAAGTTGTCACAACAAAAACTACAACTGCTGCGATCGCTAACAACCCTTGAATCAAATTTCCCACCAAAGAGCCGACTACAATTCCTATACCTGCTTTAACCGCCAACCCAAATTCACGTCGGTAAATGTACTCACCAATAATTGCTCCCAAAAGCGGGCCTAGTAAAATTCCTAACAGTGGCCCCCCAAAAGGCAATGTTGGCAATAATCCCAAAAATCCGACAACTAAACCGACGATTGCGCCGATTTGCCCCCATTTGCTAGCTCCAGCTTGTCTTGCTCCCACATAACTAGCTAAAAAATCTACTCCGACACTGAGCAGTAAAACTATAATTGTCACAATTAGAGGAATCTTGATAGCCGCGAAGGAACTACTAACGATTCCCCAGACGATAATTGCAATTAAAATTAAGCTGCTACCGGGTATGGCTGGAACTACAGCACCGATGATACCCACAACCATTACGGCAATTAATAGCCAATAAATAATTTGCATAGATAAATTTCTAAATTTCCGAGCGGCCCTACTTTATATTGTATCTGGGCAAAATGCTGATAAATGCTGAGATTTCACCGACAGCAAATATGATTTTCTAGTTTAATCTGCTAAAATCTCTCTGCGATCGCTCAAGGCTTGTCTTAATAATTGTGGGTTGTAGGAATATACCCCTAGCCACAGGCGCACTGAAAGCACAAGCCATTCGTACTGACTAACTGAACTTCCCAAACACTCCAAAATAAAGCTCAAAACTTATGACGAGAAAAATATTAACTGGACTGAGTTCAGAAGCCTACGAACATCCTTTTGATCGCAAAGCCTTGGCTTCTTTGCAAAATATGCCTGGTGTTTCTTTACTACTCAAGAAAGTTAACGAATACGGCATCGATCGCTTACTCAGACTGCAAAGCCTTGGTAGTGAAATCAGAATTTCGCCCCGTAATTTTCCCCAATTACATCAAGCATTTGTAGAAACCTGTGAAATTCTTGATGTTGCTCCCCTTCCTGAACTGTATCTGTTTCAAGGCACAGGACACATTGAAACCTATATTGTTGGCGTGGAAAAACCCCTTGTTGGTATCAATTTAGATGCAATGGAGTGGCTTGGCCCCGATGAGTTACTTTACGTTTTCGGACACGAAATTGCTCGCATCAAGAGTCAGCACATGGTTTATCACCAAATGGCAATTGTGATGCCAACTTTGAAAAATTTGTTAAGCAGTACAACGCTAGGTGTGGGTGGTTTGATAGCTGGTGGTATGGAATTGGGTTTGTATAATTGGCGGATGATGGCTAGGTTCACAGCTGATCGGGCAGCTTTGCTCGCTTGCCAGGATATTGATGTAGCAACTACTACACTGATGAAACTCGCAGGTTTGCCAGATGAGTACTTAACTACTGCTGTAATGGAAGATTTCCTTGTCCAAGCCCGTGAGTTCGCATCTAATAACTTTGAGAGTGTGGATAAAGTCACCAAAATATTAAGCTATACAGAGTCTGGGCTTTCTTGGGTAGTTATGCGGGCTGGCGAATTATTAAGATGGGTTGATTCTGGAGCTTATGATAATTTAATTCAACAGACAAATTTAAATACACCGGAAGAATCAGAAGCAAAAGAAGAAAAGACACCAGAAGAAAAGGAAGGGTGGAATTTTTTGACTTCTTGGTGAACTAATTTTAGATTTTTAAACTAGGGAATAATCTAAGTACTAAGAGTAACAGCTAATTTGTCAGCAATTCCGGCAATCCAATTTTCATCTTGTTTGGTATAACTGCGAGGAGCATTCGCTCCCAAAATTAACGCACCTTGGTTGCCAATAGGTTGACAAATTACACCTTGAGTATTCTCTGGTAAATAATCAAATTCAAGCCTACCTGGATATATTTTTAGAGCAACTAGATAAATCGGCTTTTGTTTTTCGAGTACCTGTTTTAAGATTACTCCTGGTACAACTTCAGATTTAGTACCCAAAATACCACGACGCAACAAAACCTTACCTTGGTAATAAACCACAAGCGATCGCGTTACTGTATTAGTCAACAATAAATGAGATGCCCAGGCTAGCTCTATTTTCACGGTTTCGGGTAAATCTGCTGCCAGTACAAAACCTTCTTCTCCAATTAGTTCTACAATATCAGGCGATCGCGGCTGAACTTGCTGCCAAATTAAACCAGTTAAAATTAACACCGCACTCAAAATCACGCCCACCACATCACCACGCGATTGGGACTGGGTTAATTCCGGTGTCAACAAACGGTTAATCAATAAAAGTACAGCGCCTAGCCCACCCACAACAATAGGTAAACGCCGCAAAACTCGATTTTGGTCAGTCATTAGTCATTAGTCATTAGTCATTAGTCATTTGGTATGGGCAAGAGGACTTGGGGACAAGGAGAATTGGGGACAAGGGGAAAGACTTGTTTCAAGTTCTCACCTCTTGTCCCCTTGTCCCCTTGTCCCCTTGTCCCCCAGCCTCCCCTGCCCCCTGCCTCATCTCCTCACTCCTCCCCTGGTTCAATAATTCGCTGGAAAAGATAACCAGTACCTCTGGCTGTGAGTATCAATTCTGGGTTACTAGGATCATCTTCTAACTTTGCCCGCAAACGTGATATATGCACATCTACTACGCGGGTATCTACATGACGTTCTGGTGTATAACCCCAAACTTCCTGCAAAATTTCCGAACGAGAAAAAGCTTCTCCAGAGCGACTGACTAACAACTCTAACAAGCTGAACTCCATACCCGTCAATCGAATGCGCTCATCGCCTTTGTAGACTTGTCGCTTATTCGTATCGATTTTAATATTAGCGACATGGATTACCCCAGAACTGGGAATTCCAGAAGCACCGTTTTTATCTACCCGCCGCAGCACCGAGCGAATCCGGGCTTCTAGCTCTTTGGGGGAAAATGGTTTAACTACATAGTCATCAGCGCCCAATTCTAGCCCGGTGATGCGATCGGCTACATCACCCAAGGCTGTTAGCATAATAATGGGGACATCTGATTCTTTTCGTAATTCTTGACATACACCATAGCCGTCTAGCTTTGGCATCATTACATCTAAAACTACCAAGTCAGGCTCAGTTTTGCGAAAAGTTTCTAAAGCTTCTTCCCCGTCACCAGCCGTCACTACATCGTAGCCAATCATGGAAAGGCGCGTTTCCAAAATCCGGCGAATGCTGGCTTCGTCGTCTACCACCAAGATTTTTTCTTTATGGCTTTCCAAGTTTCTCTAGGCTCCTTGACTAAAAATTTACATGATTAATTTTTAATACCATAATATTAAGATATCATTCCATGAATTGATTTGGAAAAAGCTCTAAATGCCACTATTATTAGTTTCTAGTTTTTTTCAAGAATTAAGTAAATATTAAGATTATTTAATAAGATTTAAGAATGGCAAAGCCAAAAACCTTTTTCACTTGTAACGAATGTGGAGCAGAATCGCCCCAGTGGTTTGGTAAGTGTCCAGCTTGCGGCACTTACAACTCTCTAGAAGAACAAATTTCGATTCAATCCTCAGTAGATGTACCCAGTCGGGGGGGAGTGAGTAGTTGGCAATCAGCTCAAGGCAATGGCAAATCTCACAATAAACCAGCTAAAGCGCGAGCCTCTTTAACGTTTGATCAAATTACCGATCGCCAAATCGCTCGCTGGGAGTCTGGTTATGGAGAATTAGATCGGGTACTTGGAGGTGGGGTTGTCCCTGGCTCTATGGTGCTGATTGGTGGCGATCCAGGTATTGGTAAATCGACTTTATTGTTGCAAGTATCAAATCAATTAGCACAGAAATACCGCATCCTTTACGTAACTGGTGAAGAATCGGGACAGCAGGTAAAATTACGAGCTTCTCGTTTGGGAGTATCAAAATCCCTAAGTGTGGTTAATGAGGAGAATGTTAAGGTAGTAGTAGATCCGACACTACCCATAGACCCTGACAGTATAGGTGCAGATTTATATGTACTGCCAGAAACAGATTTAGAAGAAATTTTACGGGAAATAGATTCTCTCAAGCCAAACGTGGCGGTGATTGATAGTATCCAAACTGTGTTTTTTCCAGCGTTGACTTCTGCACCAGGTTCGGTGGCTCAGGTACGGGAATGTACAGCCGCACTGATGAAGGTGGCAAAGCACGAAGATGTCACCATGCTGATTGTGGGACACGTTACCAAAGAAGGAGCGATCGCGGGGCCGAAAGTCTTAGAACATTTAGTTGATACAGTGTTGTATTTTGAAGGCGATCGCTTTGCTTCCCATCGGTTATTACGCACGGTGAAAAACCGCTTCGGTGCAACTCACGAAATCGGCATATTTGAAATGGTGGCGGAGGGACTACGGGAAGTCTCCAATCCCTCAGAGTTATTTTTAGGCAACCGTGACGATCCAGCGCCAGGTACGGCAATTGTCGTGGCTTGCGAAGGCACTCGCCCGATAGTTGTAGAATTGCAAGCTTTGGTGAGTCCCACCAGCTACCCTTCTCCTCGACGTGCTGGAACAGGGGTAGACTACAACCGCCTAGTGCAAATTCTCGCCGTCTTAGAAAAACGGGTGGGAATTCCCATGTCCAAGTTAGATTCCTACGTTGCTTCTGCGGGTGGGTTGAATGTGGAAGAACCGGCAGTAGATTTAGGAATTGCGATCGCAATTGTAGCTAGTTTCCGCGATCGCATCGTCGATCCCGGTACAGTCTTAATCGGTGAAGTTGGGTTAGGTGGACAAGTGCGATCGGTTTCCCAAATGGAACTGCGATTGAAAGAAGCTGCTAAGTTGGGATTTAAAAGAGCGATCGTGCCAAAAGGGACAAAATTTCCTGACTTAAATATTGAAATATTACCCGTCTCTAAAGTAATAGATGCGATTATCGCCGCTATCCCCCATCAGGAATTGACAGCCGACGATTTAGAACCCGATGAAGATGAGTAAATATTGGGGACTGGGTACTGGGTACTGGGAAATTGTTCCAAAATTTGGGAAGGATCAAAGCAAATTTCATAATTTTTACGAGTGAAAACCAAGTCCCTAATCCCCAGTCCCCAATCCCTTTTACACACCAAAGGAAAACCCGCTATGACAACCCTCACCCAAGACTACCAAATCACTTGGGAAAAACTACCCGATGATTACAAACTACCAGACGATCCAGTGGACAACATCAACCAACCAGCTTTAGCTGCTGCACTCACAGAAAGCCTACAATTAGCCGGAAAAATTTCAGCTAACGCCCTAGCAACAACTAATTACGGTATTTGTGCCACTTTAAACAACAAAATGGTCATTAAAGCTCCTGATTGGGCTTTCATTGCCAAAATTAATGTTAGTAGAGAAGAAGTAATACGCAGTTACACACCTCAATTACAGGGTGACATTCCCGTAATTGTGATGGAATTTGTTTCCGATACACAGGAGACAGAGTATTCTATCAAAGCGACATATCCTCCAGGAAAATGGTTTTTTTACGAGCGCATTTTAAAAGTACCAAACTACATCATCTTTGAGCCAGATAGCGGCAGTTTAGAGATGTATCACTTACAAACCACAGAACAGTACATTTTGCAAGAGCCTGATGAAAATCAACGCTACTGGATTGCAGAAATGAATCTTTACCTTGGAGTGTCCCAAGGTAATCGTGAAAACCGCACAGGAAAGTGGTTACGATGGTGGGATGAACAAGGAAACCTTTTACCTTGGGGAACAGAATTAGCCGAACAGGAAAGCCAACGCGCTGAACAAGAACGCCAACGTGCCGAACGACTAGCAGCACAATTGCGGGCGGCGGGCATTGAGCCAGAAGATTAGACTTCCTGTAAATAATTTAGGTTTGCTAGATTAGCGAAAAATTTGCTAAATCTAGCATTTTTTTTAGAAAGATGAAATTTTAAATAATACCAATTACAGCTAAAAGTTGAGAGTGTTTTTGTTAATTAGTATTCCTAATATTACCAAAGCTAAGGCTAATTTATACCCGTTAAAACTTGAAAATTATTAATCATAATTTTCAAGTTTGTAGCTGACAAGTATAATTTTATACCTTAATATAAAGACATGATAAAGGCGATCGCCTAATCCCGGAAAGAAGAATGCGATCGCCTTTATGTAACCCCTTTATCAGGAGACAAATACAATGATGGCACAATTACAAAAGTCTGCCCAATCACAGTTAAAGCAATATCTGGGTGAATTAGATACACCCACCCGCAAGGAATCAACTGCACAGCCATTTCCCCACAGAGAACCGATTAAGCATCTACTGATTGGTTCTCCCAAAACCGTTAGCAGTACAATTCACTACTTGCAGGTAATTGGTTATGCCAGTGTAGGAGATTGGAGTCCACTGCTACCAACCGCCAACCCAGGTGAAGTCATGAGTATTTTAAGCCGGCAAATTTTAATGTAATAACCCTATCTAACTTAGATCCCCGACTTTTTTGAAAAGTCGGGGATCTGAACAGCGCAAGGTTTCTATTTTTCCTGTCGTGGATCTTCAGAGGGAGGATGAAAACCTCCTTTTATCCAAAGTTGCCGGGATTTTTGAATGAAGCGATCGCTACGGCGTAGATCGTTCAAATCTAATCTATTACAAGTTGCCCGACCTGTGGGTGTGATACCAATAATTTTTGTAGCATCTGCTGACCAAACAAAGTGTTCAGACCACTGTTGCTGACTGGACAGTTGCCAATGCCAGCACCAGCTAGATTACAAAATTTTACACTGCGATCGCCCAAGGAGTTGAATGGCAGTGTTAGCAACAGGGTGAATGAGGCAATTATGAAGGGGATGGCGTTAAATTATAAGTTTCGTCCCCAGTCTGTGCAGGAGTGGTTGGATTTGTTGGGTGCTAGTCCCATACCGCCAACACAACCAGTAATATCTCGTCCCAATACACCCCCATCTTGGGAATGCGTCCACATCATCCCCAGTATTTCTGGTGAAATAGTAGCCCTTAGCCCCAAGGAAGATATTTTAGCAAGTGTGCAAGGTTCATTAATTCACTTGTTTTCATCAATCACAGGTCAATTTCTCCGCACCCTCACTGGTCATTCTTCCTGGGTTAGTTCCGTCACCATCAGTAGTGATGATCAAATTCTCGCCAGTGGTAGTGGGGACAAGACGATCAAACTGTGGTCGGTGACAACCGGAAAGGAAATTCGCACCCTGACTGGTCATTCTTCCTCGGTTCAATCCGTCGCCATCAGTAGTGATGGGCAAATTCTCGCTAGTGGTAGTGAGGACAACACTATCAAACCGTGGAATGTGACAACAGGTAAAGAAATTCACAGCCTGACTCATTTTTGTAAAGTTACATCCATCAGCTTTACCCCCGATGGAAATTGGCTGGCTGCGGGAGATAGTGGCGGAAATATCAAAATATGGCAACCGCAGCTAGTTGTGCAATAACAGCGTCAAAATAGTATTAGAACTAGCGAACAATAAACACAATATGAAAGCATAAAATAGTAAGTAGAAACAGCTAATGTCAGAGTCGGAAGATGATGAACGCCTTTCTAAAGATGAAGCAGTGAAATATTAAGATGTTAAAACACTAAAATAAAAGCACAGATCAATAAATTATACCGTCCTAACTATGACAACCGTAATTGCTAGACCTTCATCCTTAATTGGCAGTATCAGAATAGAAAAGCTGGATAAATTTAACCTATTCAAATTTAATGATGAACTGCAAGCACGGATGGAAGAACTCTTAGAACACAAAAAAGCTGATTTACTAACTCCAGAAGAAGCGATTGAACTTGAATAAATTGGAGAACTAGATAGAATTTTCACCCAATATAAACGCGATGCTAGTAGCTCAACACAATGATTGATGATGCTACTAAATAAATTGTCCGAAAACGTGCAAATTATTTGTGCGAGTATTGCCATTCTCCCGAACGTATTTCCACAACAAGATTTACAGTAGACCATACCTACAGAAGAAGCTGCTTCCCTAGCACACAAACTATGATTGCTGAACAAGAAGCTGCTCAAAGTAAACGAAAAGTGGAACAATTAGCAGAACGTTTGCGTCAACTAGGCCTGAATGCTGATGAACTAGATAAATTATTGTAGCTTCAAGAGTCTTTTTTGATACGGAGGATAATTTTCTGCTTTTGAGGAATCACCTATACTGGAAACTTTGATAGTCGATGCCGAAGTAGCTATCAAATAACAATACTGGCTCCCATAAAGATTAATTTTTGAGAGCGATCGCATATTCAGCACTTGAAATACATATAATATTTTATTTGGAGAAGTCTATAGCAACTTTAGTTTTTTCTCAAAAACCATGATGTCACGCTATATCCTTACTGTTCCAAAACTCAATCCTAATTGAGTTGTTAGGAATGAGATGTGGTTCAGCTACAACTCCAAAAGGTGATAACCTGAATATTCGCAGATATTACCGCAGACACTGGTTATATCCCATCTGCTAAAATACGTAAGTACAAGTAGTATCATCTAGCTACCCCTGTAAAAATTGTCTATTTGGTTACACAAGACCGTTCAAAGATTGTAGAAAAGTGTATTTCCTTGTGTTGATAGTGGTGCTAACCTCAATTTTAAGGATGTTATCAGCCCTTATCTGCTAGAGTTTCTGACTTTCAGCAAACTAGATAATTTATCAACAATAAAATCGCGAGGAGTGCGATGAGATGTCACAGTCGCCTATGACAAGACCAGAAATAGCTGCTGGAACTCTAATTGATAACCGCTATATTATCCAAAAACTTCTGGGACAGGGAGGATTGGGGCGAACTTACTTGGCATTTGACACTCGGCGGTTTAATGAAGCTTGTGTCCTCAAGGAGTTTGCACCCATTGGCACAGGGGAAAGTGGGCTGGAACAATATCGCAACCTATTTAAAAGAGAAGCAAAAATCCTTCATCAATTGCAACATCCTCAAATCCCCAAGTTTTTAGCTTGCTTTGAAGGAGATGGTCGGTTATTCCTAGTACAAGAGTATGTTGACGGCAAAACATATTCTAGGCTGCTGGGAGAACTTCAACGTCAAGGAAGAAACTTTTCTGAAGACGAAGTTATCCAGTGGCTAAAAAATCTATTGCCTGTTTTGGAATATGTCCATCAGCACAATATCATCCATCGAGATATTTCTCCTGATAACATCATGTTACCTGATGGCAAGGATCTGCCAGTGCTGATTGATTTCGGTGTTGGGAAGCAAATTGCTGACGTGAACGAGGGGAGAAGTTCTAACCACCAAGTAACATTTGTTGGCAAAATGTCCCTTGTAGGCAAAGTGGGGTATGCACCCCGCGAACAGATTAGTTTAGGTTTATGCTCGGCTTCTAGTGATCTATATGCCTTGGGTGTAACAGCTATTGTACTACTCACAGGTAGAGATCCATCTTTACTAATGGATCAGTATTCACTTGAATGGAACTGGCGTTATTATACTTACGTTAGTGATGAGTTCGCTCAAGTACTTGATTGTATGTTGGCAGATAGACCCAACAAGCGATACCAAACAGCCAGGGAAGTTATCAAAGATTTAGAGCGGATTGGAGAACGAGAACTAGCAATGTCTCCTCCAGTCATGCTTGATGATTTGCCTGCTACGGTATTTAATCCTGAATTTCAGGCTATGTCGGCAATATCGCAGTCATACAACCCACCTGGAGAAACAATTTTTAGTCCACCTAGTTTACCTGCTAATGTACAAAGTGGGCAAATTGAACAACAACAACCTTCACTCCAACCAGGATTTATTAAACATTGTCAACAAGAATTAGCCTACCACATCGGGCCAATGGCAAATCTGATTATAGAAGAAATATTAGATGAGAATCCTTACATTTCACCTGATCAATTTGTTGAACTTATAGCCAACCAAATTCCTAACTTTCAAGCAGCTTTTGAATTCAAAAAAAGCTTATTTTCATAGATATTGTAGACTAATCTGGCAATCCAATTTGATTTCTGTTCGTGCAGCATGGCATAGCCATAATTATTTGGGTAGCAAGGCAATAGGCAATAGTCAAAAAGCCTCTCTGAGCTATACTAGATTTTTTAAAAAATCAAATAAGAGTCCTATATCACTTTAGAAATAAGTTAAAATAGTTCAATTATTTATATAAAAATTAATTGCATTAGCGTAGCGCGTACTCTTACAGAGAAGCAAGGTACGCGCAGCATCTTGTAGAAAACGTCCATTTCATTACTAATTATTTTAATCCCCTGTTCCCCCCTGAGTGCGTTTGATTCTTTTCATTGCCATTTCTAAACTTAACTGCATCCGTTTAAAGGCTCTAGCTAAATTACCGATTTCATCATTAGACATCTGCTCAAATTCAACTTCCATGTGTCCTGTACTAACTTCTTCCGCTATGCGAGTCATGCGTTTGAGAGGAACAACAACCTGTCGATTCAAGAACAAGTTAACTAACAGGATAGTCGCTATAAATATAGTTGATACAATTAAGATAATTAGTAAAGAAGACTGATTTGCTTTGCTGATTACATTCTTTGCCGGTACTGATATAATTTGAGCGCCGACAATTTCATTCAGCTTCCACCCAAATCCATTAGCTGTGCCATAAAGAGTAATCATACTTTGAGGGGCAGCCTCTGGTACGCTATGACACTTCAGACAACTTTCTTCAGAAACTTTTAAGGGACGAGCAATATAAAAGATATCCCCACTAGGAATTGAGCGAAATCCACTCACTTCTTTAAGGTCTGATTTATTTCTGAACCTTTCTACAATTTCCGTCTCAAAACCGTCAGCCTTATCCCGCAGATTTGTGGGATTGAGAGTTGCTTCTTTATAAAAGAAATCACGATATTCTGTTGTTTTCCGTAAAATCTCAAATACCTCCCGTGCTGAGTATCCAGGTACGGTTTGCGGCAAAAACTCAGTAGCCAATTTATCAACTAGCTCTGGATTCACTTGAGTACTGGTGTATTTACGAACGGAACTCATTGTTTGAATGAGGATGAGACCAGTAGAGCTAATATCTTGTTTAGCATTCTCCCTAAGCAAAGAAGAAAGAGCAAATCCACTCAAGCTCAAACCAAATGTCAGAATTACCAGTAGCAGAATTGTAAATTTTTGTTTCAGATTCAGATTCTTTAGCATAATTACAGATTACCTACAAGTCAAATTATTATGAACAAATATAGCGAAAGTCATCGTTTACTCTAACATGAGCAATCAACTCTCATACTTTGATCTAAAGGCAAAGTTTCGCTAAAGCTATTAGGGTATACACAACTTTATACTATTAGTAATTATCGAGGTTAATGAAAATGTTCTCTAAGTAACTAACTTCCAAAAATCTACAACAGCGATTCAAATGGAATTCCCAAAAATTCGGGTTGGCTGTTTTGATACTGTGCCAAAATAAATACCAGCAATTGTCAAATATTACTAATGGTGTGGAATGCAGGAAAGTCTTTATTCGGGGGACGCTACATTATCGAAAGCCAACTAGGTGAAGGCGGAATTGGCATTACTTATCTTGCCAGAAATCAGCGGAATCAACTGCGAGTGATTAAAACCCTTAAAGAAGAAATCCTGAACCACCCCGCCTGGATACTCCACCGGAACAAGTTACGGCAAGACTTCCGTGATGAAGCAGTTAGGCTGGCTGTGTGTCACCATCCCCATATAGTAGAAATAGAAACCATCTTCGATGATGGGAATTTGCCCTGCATGGTGATGGAATACATCGAAGGCGAAGACTTAGGACAGTATTTAAAACGGGTTGGAGTGCTATCAGAAGCAGAAGCGCTGCTCTACATCAGACAAATTGGCGACGCTTTGACACTAATCCATTCTAAAGGATTGCTGCATCGGGATCTCAAACCACGCAACATTATGATCCGCATTGATAAATCTGAAGCAGTGCTGATAGACTTTGGCATCGCTAGAGAATTTATTCCTAATGTAATTCAAAGACATACAGTGTATCGTACTCCTGGTTTTGCCCCACCTGAGCAGTATGAATCAGAAGCGCCACGAGGAGAATATATTGATATCTATGCTTTAGCTGCTACTCTGTATAATTTGCTTACCGGAGTGATACCGACAAGTGCAGATGATAGACGGCACAATATTAATTTAGAACCACCACAATATTTTAATCCCAACATCAGCGATAGGGTAAATCAAGCTATTATGTGCGGCATGGATTTGGAGTCAACCTATCGTCCCCAATCTGTGCAGGAGTGGTTGGATTTATTGAGCCCTGAAAACGAGAAAAAGATAGCACCAGAAACATCCACCTTAGTGATAACGCCCAGAGTAAAATTACCTCCACCTGTTGTATTAGACCAGCAAAACTGGCAATGCGTACAGACCCTCAGAGGTCATTCTAGTATGGTTCATGCGATCGCTATTAGTCCAGATGGGCAATTGATTGCTAGTGGCAGTAATGACCATACTATTAAACTTTGGCAACTGGGTACTGGCAAGCTAGTGCGTCAAATGGGTCGTTGGTCTTCTGGTCATTCTAGTATGGTTAATTCCGTCGCCTTTAGCCCAATCTCTTCAAACTTTTCTTATCAAGGAGATTCTGGCAAATCTGGGGGAGTTACAGACCTGAACCGGGGAATCTTAGCTAGCGGTAGTTGGGATAACACAATCAAATTGTGGGATATAAACACCGGAAAAGAAATTCGCACTCTCACTGGTCATACTAACTGGGTGAATTCTGTTGCCTTTAGTCCAGATGGCAAGTTTCTTGTTAGTGGCAGTGCTGACTGCACAATTAAACTATGGCAAGTAAACACTGGTATAGAAATTCAAACTCTCACAGGTCATTCCGACTCAGTTTCATCAATTGCTTATTCTCCGAGAACAGCGACAACGACGAACAGCCAGGATAGACAGCTTGTGGCTAGTGGCAGCAATGACTACACGGTCAAACTGTGGCAACTATACACAGGCAGAAACATCTACACACTTACAGGTCATTCCTTCTTCATCAACTGTATCGCCTTCAGCCACGATGCAGAAATGATTGCTAGTGGCAGTGGTGACAACACAATTAAATTGTGGCAGGTAAACACAGGCAGAGAAATTCGCACTCTCAGTGGTCATTCTGATTCAGTTTGGTCAGTTGCCTTTAGCCAGGATAGGCAATTTCTCGCTAGTGGCAGTTGGGACAACACTATCAAACTGTGGCATTTACACAGTGGTAGAGAAATTAGCACACTTACAGGACATTCCAGCTATGTTCGATGTGTCGCTTTCAGTCCTGATGGACAAACCCTAGTGAGCGGTAGTGATGACGATACTATCAAGATTTGGCGACGGGGGAGATGAAGAAGTAGGGAACGGAGAGCAAAATCTACCTTATTTCCCTCTACATCTTCTAGTCTTACGATAGAACTGCGATCGCCCAAAAATTGTCACAATAATGACGACAACCGTGATTTTTGAACAATAAATAATTTTATGGGCTTTGGTATTGGTGATTTATTTTGGATTTTCCTGCTTCTAACTTCCTTACAACCCCTTTGGCAAAAACGTCAAATAGAATATCGCCGCTTGCGTGCTTTACAAGAATTTCAACAAGAACGCAAAAGTCGGGTGATTTTGTTGATTCACCGCCAAGAGTCTATTAGCTTTCTGGGAATTCCTATATCTCGCTACATTACTATCGAAGACTCAGAACAAATCTTACGAGCTATTCGCCTCACACCCCCAGATGTGCCAATTGACTTAATTTTGCACACTCCTGGCGGTTTGGTTTTGGCAACAGAACAAATCGCCAGAGCATTAATTCGCCACCAGGCAAAAGTCACAGTCTTTGTCCCGCACTACGCGATGAGTGGCGGTACAATGCTTGCCCTGGCCTCTGATGAAATTATTATGGATGCTAACGCTGTCTTGGGACCAGTTGATCCCCAATTGGGTAATTACCCCGCAGCAAGTATCCTAAAAGTAATTGAAGATAAACCCATCAGTGAGATTGACGATCAAACTTTAATTATGGCCGACCTCTCACGCAAAGCAATTGGGCAGGTACAGAGGTTTGTAAGAACTTTGCTTAAAGACAGTATACCCAAACAAAAAGTTCTACCAGAAAATATCGAATCGATTATCGAAGCTTTGACAACCGGGCGCGTCACCCACGATTATCCCATAACTATTGAAGAAGCAACAGAAATGGGGCTGCCCGTAACTGTCGGACTGCCCCATTCTATTTATGATCTTATGGACTTGTACCCACAGGCGCAAGGAGGGCGACCCAGCGTGCAGTACATTCCTATGCCTTACAATGACGGCCGTCCAATTCTACCTATACCCAAGGGTAGACCCTTAGAAGAACCAAATCAGATGACTTGAGGGTCTTTGGGTAGGGGTTTTTGTGGAGACTAGGGTGTAGCTGTTGGTGTAGCTGTTGGTGTAGCCGTTGGTGTAGCCGTTGGTGTAGCCGTTGGCGTAGCTGTTGGTGTAGCTGTTGGTGTAGCTGTTGGCGTAGCTGTGGGTGTAGCCGTTGGCGTAGCTGTTGGTTTAGCTGTTGGTTTCGTTGTTGGTTTAGCCGTTGGTTTCGTTGTTGGTTTAGCTGTTGGCTGACTCAAGACTGTCTTTGCTTCTTCATTCAGTTTTTGGCGGAGTGCTAAATTAGCAATTCCAGTTTCTTGCAACTGATATTTCTTTTGATACTCCTTAACCACTTCTTCTGTGCGGGAACCGTAAAAATGATCGCGCGGTAGGGGAGGATTAGGCTTGACTACTGCATTCAAATTTGTGTGCAGAATTTGAACAATGTTAGCAGCAAAATCTTGGGTTTTTGGCCCTGCTATCCCATCAACTGGTTTTAGCTTATAACCTGTCTGAAATTCACGAATTGCCTTTTTGGTTTCCTCATCTGTCAAAGGACCATTTGTTACCTTGACGTTATAGCCTAGACCTCGCAACACAGAACGGAATTGCTGGGGCGTATAGCTACGTTGAGGTGCTGCGAAACCTGTGTCTGCAATTACCACACTAGCGCTTATCAGGCAAGTAACAGCAAAAGTCGCGCTTGATTTTCCAAAACCACACCACATATTTAAAACTCCTTTGGATTAAATCAGCAGGATTATAAATGTTAACAGCTGCATTTTAAGTTTGTTTAATAACTTTTTTCGCGATTTTTTAATGATTTTTGAATAATTTATGAATAATTTTTGCCAAAGTTAACTAGGTGTATAAAAACTAATTCATGTCATCCATCAAAAGACGTATCTTGTATTGGCAGACATGCAGAGGTTATCATTTGAAGCGAATACACGCTTTGAACACTCAATTGCGATATTGATTCATTTATGTGGATTGGTGTCAACTTAAGCCCTTTGTCTCTAAGCATTTTTTAACCTTAAGTTGGCATAAATACATATACATACATTTATACTGAGGTCTACTCAACTGCAAATTGCTGTATTTGGTTGGAAAGAAACGAAAATTAATAAATGGAAGAGATGATATTTCAAATATCCCAAAAATGTATAATATGCAACAAAAAAAGAAAGATATAAAATCTTCTAAACAGACGAATCTTTGGTTTGAAAGATTTATGGCAATTACTGCCACTGTAAATTTAGGTTTAGTTTTGTTTAATTTAAGTTACGTACCTTGGCGAGATTTTTACTTACGGAAACTTCCGCAAGTTATTCAGATTTATGACCCAATAAAAGGTATTGAACCCCACCGAGACACGAAAATTTATCTAGAAACAGTAGACGCATTAGAAAAGCAAGTCAGCCAAACAGGATTAGAGTCTTCTGAGGTAAAAAGCAGACTAGAGCAAATAAAGCGTCTTAGCAACGAGATGATTGACAGTAACCCCTTTGCTGGAGTTAATAAAAGTGGGACTTTGGAAAAAATCAAAAAGCGGATGCGATCGCACATCGGTAACGAATCTGCAAAACAGTCCTTTGCCACTTTTTGGAGTCAGCCTTACCTCTCGCAAAATGGCTGGATTAAAGAAATTAATTTTTTTAACGAGAGCATCCGCCCTTTAATTGCCACTAACTACTACCGCCAAATCGGTGAAAGTGGTGAATTTGTGGATAATTTTTGGATTATTGACTTACCCTTCGTGATTTTATTTGGCGTAGAATTGCTGGGGCGTACCTTCTTAATCAAACGCCGACATCTTGGTTTAAGCTGGTTTGAAGCACTATTGTGGCGTTGGTACGACATATTTTTACTCCTACCATTTTGGCGTTGGCTGCGAATCTTACCTGTATTAGTCCGCCTCGATCAAGCGCATTTATTGGATCTCCAGCCAGTGCGAAAGCAAATTCATCAGGGGATTGTCGCCAATTTTGCTGAAGAACTTACAGAAGTAGTAGTAGTAAGGGTAATTAACCAGGTTCAGGGTTCAATTCAACGCGGTGAGTTAACGGATTGGCTCTCACAACAAGAAAATTTACGTCCCTACATAGATATTAATAATGTGAATGAAGTGGAAGCGATCGCAGGTCTTTTGGTAAAAACAATTGTTTACCAAGTCTTACCTGATATTCAACCTGCGATCGTTGCCATTTTGCGCCACAACATCGAAACCGTCTTCCATCAAGTCCCCGTCTACCGCAACCTCCAGAATCTCCCTGGCGTGGGAAAAGCTCAAACCCAGTTAAGCGAACAATTGGCAACGCAAATCACAACTAATCTTTACAAAACTTTGGTTAGCGCTGTTGAAGACCCTGTTGGCGCAAAACTCACCAGTCAACTCGTAGAAAGGTTTAGCGAAGCTTTGGGATCTGAAATGAAGGAAAAACACGTACTTTCCGAAATTCAGAGTTTACTTTTTGACTTCTTAGAGGAAATCAAAATCAACTACGTCCAGCGTTTATCCCAAGAAGACATAGACCAAATTATCGAGCAAACCAGGCAGCTACGCACACAAGCATCAGTTCCTACAGTGGTCGAGAAAAGCACCACTCTCCCAAAAATACGCGAAGGGTAGAAAAGCTAGCCTGGATTTCTCACTTGTGAGAAATCCAAGGGGTGTGGGAGGTGTGGGAGGATGGGGAAGAAGTCTTACCCCCCCACACTCACCACACTCCCCACACTCCTCTTCTCCCTCTGCCTACACTATGCGTGAGAAATCCGGGCTAGGGGGCAGGAGGGCAAGGAGAAAAAACCAATTCCTAATTCCCTATTCCCAATGCCCCATCCCCAATACTCGACTATCCATTAAATGCGCTAAACTCGAATGAGGGCGAATCATCATTGATTCGTCACAAGACTTCTTGGAAGATATACCTATCGCAGGAAGTGGGTCAGTGCCCACTTTTTTTATTGAATTCTCTCATGGCTCATCCTTTAGTTCCACAAATTATTGATTTGGCGACACCAGTAGCAGAAGAACTGGGATTGGAAGTGGTTGGCGTGGTCTTTCACACTCACCAAAGTCCACCAGTGTTGCGGGTAGACATTCGCAATCCTCAGCAAGACACCGGATTGAATGATTGTGAGAGGATGAGCCGTGCTTTAGAAGCCTCCTTAGATGCTGCGGAAATCGTTCCAGATACATACGTCTTGGAAGTGTCTAGTCCTGGTATTTCGCGGCAACTGGTAACAGACAGGGAGTTTATTTCCTTTAAAGGATTTCCTGTCATTATTTCCACAACGCTTCCCTACGACGGACAACAAGAGTGGATTGGTCAGTTGATTCGCCGGGATGAGACAACACTTTACTTAAACCAAAAGGGTCGTGTAGTCGAAATTCCCCGCTCCCTAATTACTAAGGTGCAGCTAGACGAGCGCCGATAAACAAAGGGCTAGGGCTTAGGAATTACAGACTAGAGTGCCATTCGCTCAAGGCTAGAGTTTCGGGCCTAGAGTTTCGGGACTAAGGGCTAGAGATTAGGGGCTAGTGTAAAGCTATTCTCTAATCCCTGGTTCTATTTAATGCGTAGTTTTCAGCCCCCACTCCCTGCTTTTTAAAGGAGATTGCTTATGTCAATGGTTACTTTACCTGGATTAAAAGAATTAATTGAAAGTATAAGTCGTGAGCGGAATTTACCCCGTCTTGCAGTTCAATCAGCTATTAGAGAAGCACTACTCAAAGGCTACGAACGTTATCGTCGCGCCCAAAATTTAGAGCGAAAACAGTTTGACGAAGATTATTTTGAAAATTTTGAAGTAGAACTCGATATTGACGGAGAGGGATTTCGCGTTCTTTCCACCAAAACCATCGTTGAAGAAGTAAATAACACAGACCATCAGATTTCTTTAGACGAAGTTCAACAAGTAGCTCCCGAAGCACAGTTAGGGGACTCTGTTGTACTAGATGTGACTCCCGACCAAGGAGAATTTGGTCGGATGGCGGCAATGCAAACCAAGCAAGTATTGGCGCAAAAATTACGGGATCAACAGCGCCAGATGGTGCAAGAAGAGTTCCAAGATTTAGAAGGAACTGTTTTGCAAGCAAGAGTCCTACGGTTTGAGCGGCAATCTGTGGTTTTGGCAGTCAGCAGTGGATTTGGTCAGCCAGAAGTAGAAGCCGAGTTACCGAAGCGGGAACAGTTGCCTAACGATAATTATCGGGCAAATGCCACCTTCAAGGTATATCTGAAAAAAGTCTCTCAAGGTCAGCAACGAGGGCCACAGTTGCTGGTGTCTCGTGCTGATGCCGGTTTAGTGGTTTATCTGTTTGCCAACGAAGTCCCAGAAATCGAAGATGAAGTGGTACGGATTGTTGCCGTAGCAAGGGAGGCAAACCCCCCCTCCCGTTATGTCGGTCCCCGGACTAAAATAGCAGTAGATACCCTAGATCGCGATGTAGACCCAGTTGGTGCTTGTATCGGAGCCAGGGGATCGCGAATTCAAGTGGTAGTCAACGAATTACGCGGTGAAAAAATAGATGTAATTCGCTGGTCGCCAGACCCAGCAACATACATCGCTAATGCTTTAAGTCCAGCACGGGTGGATGAAGTACGCCTCATGGACCCAGAATCCCGGCAAACTCACGTACTTGTGGCTGAAGATCAACTAAGTTTAGCTATTGGGAAAGAAGGACAAAACGTCCGTTTGGCAGCCCGCCTGACTGGTTGGAAAATAGATATCAAAGACAAAGCTAAATACGACTATGCCGGAGAAGATGAGAAATTTACCGCTGTCAGAGCAAAATATCAGACAGAGGAAGATGACCTTGAATTCGACGAAGAATTAGAAGATGAAAATCAGGACGAATTAGAAGAGGAGGATAGTTTTGACAATAACGATGACGAATAATTGATTAATCTTGTAAAGTTTTGATAATGTTGATTGTAGTCCGAGTCTTAAGGATTATTTCCTGAAAGACACCTTGGTATAAGTAAAAAATAGTAATAAAAAACTCATTTTTACACCCAGAATGCTGGACTGAGATCGCAGAAAACTGATGAAACCAAATTATCGGCGCTGTATTAGTTGCCGGAAAGTAGGCTCAAAAGATGAGTTTTGGCGGATTGTCCGCGTCTTTCCATCGGGAAAGGTACAATTAGATCAGGGCATGGGGCGTTCTGCCTATATTTGTCCGCAAACGAGTTGCTTACAAGCGGCTCAAAAAAAAAATCGACTAGGGCGATCGCTACATGCATCAGTGCCAGAAACACTGTATCAAAGCTTGTCGCAACGTCTAGCCAGCAGCAATACCCAAAACCAAATTTAATTGGAACAACTTTGTGACATCATCACCAGAAGAATTGTGCGAAAGCCGAAGTCGTGCTTTCATCACACCAACTGTTGATCGTTAAGGTTAGTGCCAAAATAGTAAATGGGTGTAAAAGGCATTCGACTCTCCAATAATTTAAGGGGAGCGAGGCAACATTCCCAGAACAAGATGTAATCGATTGTGTTGTGGAAGATTCAGAATCAACAAAACAAAAAACTACAAAATGGCAACCTGGTAGCGCTCAGGCGCAGTTCGGCGTCAAGGATTCCTATAAAAATCTTTTTAAAAAATTTTTATGGGTATCCCTCAACCATCATTCCTGGTGGGGATGCCATTATTAAACCGAAACATCTCTCTTTCCTGATTGGAGGCACCGGCAAAAACTAAACGGCGGTCTAAAAACAGTAATCCAAGGATGGAGATGTCGCAAACCAGGCAACCATCCGCTAAAACTGTAAATTAAAGGGGAAGAGTGGATGACCAACGGCAAAGTTAGAATCTATGAATTATCAAAGGAATTGAATTTGGATAACAAAGAGCTACTAGCAATTTGCGACCAGCTCAGTATCGCGGTCAAAAGTCATAGCAGCACGATTTCAGAATCCGAGGCAGAAAACATCCGCACGGCAGCAGAAAAGCTCGCAGCTACGAATGTTTCAGCCAAAAAGGAACTAGGTACAACCAGCCATAAGCCAAATTCACCACCAAACGGCGGACGTAACCGACCTGCTGCACCCCACAAACAGCAAATTTTGGAAATACGCAAACCCAAAATATTGAGAAATACTACCTCCAACGCCCCAGAGGCGTCAGTTGCCAACAATACCCAAGCTGCCTTGTCTGAAGCTAATCCTCCCTCACCTCCACGGCCTTTTGCTACACCAGCCTCACCCATGAAGCCGGCGGCACCAACTCGACCTGTGCCCCGGACTCAATCTGAGACTCAAGAGCAACCTCCTGTCACCGACTTGGAACAAACACCTAATCCAAGTCAGGAACCGGAAAAAGTAGCATCCCAAAAACCGGAAAAAGTAGTTCCACCGAGACCGAAATCGGAAAAACCGATCAAACCGCAATTAGTTGCCCCTCCGGCAAGGCCGGCGGCAGAAGTTGCCCAAGCAGAAGTAGCCCAAGTGTCAGATGAGCCGGTATCTCAAGCAGATAAACCGATTCTCAAACGCGACCAACGGCTACGTCCCGTTGAAGGCGATCGCGAGCAAATTAAACCCAGAGTTGCTAAACTGCCAACTGACCAGTCTCCACAATCTGCGCCACAAAGACAGGCCAGGCCTACCCCTGCACCCACCAGACCAGAGCAGAGAGGCAATCGACCATCTGCACCATCACAACTAGGAGAGGGGCAAAGACCCAGACCAGCGCGTCCTGGTGAATCAGTAGCAGCCGCAATGCCGATCGCTACTCCACCCAGACAAATGTCAGGAATAGCGGGCAAATCTCAAGGACTGGGTGATGAGCCAGTTACACCCGATCTCCTCGATTTGAAACGCCCAAGTCCGCCTCGCCCGACCAAAGGCGGCAAAAAGTGGGTAGAAGAGGAAATAATCGACGAAGTTAAAGAGAAGGCTAAAGCTGGCGTTAAAGGCAAGCGGATCAAGCCGATATTGGATGATGAATTTGAAGAAGATTTGTTGGATGATGACGATATCGACTCACCAGCAATCGTCCAAGTCAGCCTTTCCATCGCTCGTCCTCCCAAACCAAAAGCGACTCGACCTGTACAGATGCCGGGTGCAAGCCTTGCTAGCGCTCCAACTGCTAGAGGAAGTAGAAAACCTGGTTCTAAGTCTGGTTCCAACCGCGACCATCACAATAACCGTCGCCACCAACAAGAAGCTGATACCAAGCGCGATCGTCCCGAAAAGGTGACGATCACAGGGCCGTTAACTGTACAAGAACTGTCCGACGTTTTAGCTGTTGCCGATACAGAGATTGTCAAAATCCTGTTCCTTAAAGGCATGGCGGTGAGTATCACCCAAAATCTGGACATTCCCACAATTACCCTGGTAGGAAAAGAACTAGAAATAGAAGTCGAAACCGTCGAGCGAGAAGCAGAAGCTCGGAAAATTACGGAAATGGTCGGCGCAGAAGACCAAGAATATCTTCATCGCCGTCCGCCTGTCGTGACAATTATGGGTCACGTAGACCACGGTAAAACAACCCTGCTCGACTCAATCCGCAAAACCAAAGTGGCTGCTGGCGAAGCCGGCGGTATCACTCAGCACATTGGTGCATACCATGTAGATATAGTACATGAGGGCAAACCACAGCAGATAGTCTTCCTGGATACCCCTGGTCACGAAGCTTTTACAGCTATGCGGGCTAGAGGAGCTAGGGTAACAGACATTGCCGTATTAGTAGTGGCTGCTGATGATGGTGTCCGTCCCCAAACCATTGAAGCCATTAGTCACGCTCAAGCTGCGGGAGTGCCAATTGTTGTTGCAATCAACAAAATTGATAAAGAAGGGGCACAGCCAGAGCGGGTGAAACAAGAACTAACCCAGTATGGTCTGACGGCAGAAGATTGGGGTGGTGAGACAATCATGGTTCCCGTGAGCGCCATCAGAGGTGAAAATCTGGATACGCTCTTAGAAATGATTCTCTTGGTAGCAGAAGTTGGAGAACTATCTGCCAACCCAGATCGTACTGCCAAAGGAACTGTCATTGAAGCACATCTGGATAAAGCCAAGGGAGCAGTTGCTACCCTGCTAATTCAGAATGGTACCCTGCATGTGGGAGATATCTTAGTAGCTGGCTCGGCCTTCGGTAAAGTCCGGGCGATGGTGGATGACAGAGGCAAGAGAGTGGATATCGCTTCTCCTTCCTTTGCTGTCGAGGTGTTGGGTTTAAGTGATGTGCCAGCAGCAGGCGACGAGTTCGAGGTCTTCCAGAATGAGAAAGAAGCCAGAGCCCTCGCTAGCGATCGCGCCGACAGACAACGCCTATCCCGCCTGTTACAGGGACGTGTTACCCTCACAACCTTATCGGCTCAAGCACAAGAAGGCGAGTTGAAAGAACTCAACTTGATCTTGAAAGGAGACGTACAAGGTTCCGTAGAAGCCATTGTGGGAGCGCTCAAGCAAATCCCGCAAAACGAAGTCCAAATTCGGATGCTCTTGGCTACTGCTGGGGAAATCACCGAGACAGACATCGACTTAGCAGCTGCCAGTAACGCTGTAATCATTGGTTTCAATACCACCTTCGCTAGTGGCGCTAGACAAGCCGCCGATGAAGCGGGTGTAGATGTCCGGGAATACAACGTCATCTACAAACTCCTAGAAGATATCCAAGATGCCTTGGAAGGTCTTTTGGAACCAGAGTTGGTGGAAGAACCCTTGGGTCAAACCGAAGTTCGTGCCGTCTTCCCAGTCGGTCGCGGTGCTGTTGCCGGTTGCTACGTTCAATCTGGCAAGCTAGTTCGTAACTGCAAAGTCAGGGTACGACGCGGCGGTAAGGTGATTTATGAAGGTGTTCTTGATTCCCTAAAACGGATGAAAGAAGATGCCCGTGAAGTCAACGCCGGTTATGAATGCGGTGTCGGTATGGATAAATTCAATGATTGGGTTGAAGGTGACATCATCGAATCCTATCAGATGGTTACGAAGCGCCGCACTCTCACCTTAACGAGATAGTGTTAAGGGTAAAATGGTTAGAAGTTAGGAGTAATAAATTAGGAGTTAGAAGTTAAAGACTGCTAATTCCAAGCTCCTAACTCTTAACTCATAACTTTTTACTATGCATTCATTTCGCTCTGAACCTATTTTGTGGATTCACGTCGCTGGATTGGCGACGTTGCCTGTTTTTTTAGTACTCTGCTTAATATTTTTGTCTGTAGGCGAGCCGTTTTTGCCAGTCTGGATGGAGCTATTTTTAGTTGCCGCCATTGGTATTCTCCCCCTGCTATGGATGCAGTTACGTCGCCCTTTTTATATATTCGCTCTTTTAGGAATAGCCCTAAAGCCAGAAAATCTGACTGAGCGGCAGCGAAAAATTCTCTGTTTAATTAATACAAAGTTAAATCGTATCCTGGCATTAGTGGCAGCAGTATTGTCGATTTGGGTGCTGTGGCATCTTTACCAATTTGCTCCATTAGTAGCAGATTCAGCCAAATTCCTTCCACAATGGCGTAGCCTTGCACTCGTGCTTGCGGGATTAGCCTTTTTAGGCAGCAATCTATTTTTACAAATACCTGTGAGTGTAATGCGAGTTTTGGTGATTAATGAGACAGAATTCGCTGGCATAGAACCATTATCTTTAGAAAAGATTAAGCAAGATTTCACAATTTTAGGGGTTCGGGTTAATCAAATCGTGCCCCGATTATTGCAATCCTTGTTTAGGATTAATACAGATTCATCACAGCCCTGAAAGTAATATTATTTACTTTAAAAGGCTAAAAATAAGCAGTAGGGAAGCAGAGGGGCAGAGAAAAATCGGGATACCGATGCCCAATGCCCCATACCCAATGCCCAATTACCTTGCAAGTAAAAATAAAGGAATGAGGAACTATGGCTCAAATTCCAGCTTCTAGCGATCGCCAATTTTCTGCTGATACTGAAATTTGGTATAGCCTCAAATGTGCGATCTCCACTAGTTCCGGTTTTCAACGCTGGCAACTAGAACGTGATGCTCAATTACACGGAATTCGCTTGGAACAGCAGGTACAAAGGTATTTAAGGGAAACTTTAGAAACTTTAGCTTACTAAAAATTGAGTAAATCTTGTAGGCTTGTTTGCAAGCGACGAAGTTGACGGTATGCACCCTCCAAGCGTTTGCCATCAACTTCCACTTCATTAGTGGGATAATTTTGAATAATTTCGATTAGCGACACCTGCCCATCTTGACTTGCAGAAAGTACCAAAGCAGATCGCAAAGCCTGCCGATCTGCTCTGCGAGACGGTGTATAAATAACTTGACTAATTTGATCCAAAATAATATTACCAATCTGGCTGTTCAGAACTCTATCTAAAAATACCAGGTTTACTTTCACAGGCTCCGTTAAATATTGACGAATGGCTTTAGGATCTTGTCGTGCTAAAGCAAAATCAACTCGTAATGAACGTGAAAGTTCACCTGTTTGGGCAAAGGTGGATAGTTCAGCTACTGAAAGTGATTCACGGAAAATACCATAGTTCAACACTACTCGTTCCGCAGCAAAGGCAGGAATAGACAAAAGTACAAGACAGGTACTACCTAGTAAAACCAAGGTGCGACGCAACCCCAAAAATTTAAAACGCATTTCTCCCAATTTCCAATAGATTTGCTTTTCCTGTGATGATATTCCAGTAGAATTAGTTGCGGCATCTGGCTTTAGGAAATACCAAAAATTGAAGAAGAATTCAGTAATCGAAGCAAAGACAGGATGAGCGCTTAGACAAAACAGCGATAGACATTGCCTTATCCTGAAAGCCTACAGATTGGCAAAAATCCAGCTACCATCTGGATTAACTAGATTTGGGGCTTAACAAGAGGCAAAATCCCTTTGTTAAAGATAGGCAAACTTCCACCGTCTTGTACTAGTAAAATTTTCTGAATAAAATAATATAACTAATGTATAAGTTCTGTGATGTATCTAAGGAAATTAGCTGAATCAGTGCTAATCATCCAGTATAGTTTTGCATGGGTTTGACAGCAGCTACAAGACTGCTAGTTTCAACCTTGTTCGACATACCGTAATTCAGCACATCACAGACGGAAAAAATGAAATATCGGGGTTTTCACATTTCTATAGCGAAAAATTTTCGCCTTCTTTCTAGCAGTCATCTCAGATATACTTTACGCGGGGGAGCCGGACTAACGGCAATGCTTGCTGTTTACTGCGGTTCAATATTACTACCCGGTGCGGTTAATGCTGGTGCGACTCACCCAAAAGCGATCGCCCCAACTCTCACAGCACAAGTTCCGACAACCGCCGCAGCAATTTATGTTAATCCCGCAACTGGTGTAGACAGTGCTAGTGCTGGTACAACCTCAGCTGCACCTTACAAAAGCATCAGTTTCGCTCTCAGTCAAGCCCAAGCAGGTGCAGTTATTCAATTAGCACCTGGGAACTATAACCAGGAAAGTGGCGAAACCTTCCCATTGTTGCTTAAACCAGGAGTGACACTGCGGGGTGATGAAGCTAGTAAAGGTCAGGCAATATTAATTACAGGTGGAGGTTTCTACACTAGTCGTACCTTTGCTAGACAAGACATTACCATCCTTGCCGAACAAGATACCACTATTACTGGTGTCAGCGTTACCAACCCAAATAGCCGGGGTACGGCTGTGTGGGTGGAATCAACTAATCCCACTATCAAAAACAGTACTTTTACTAACAGTGTTAGAGAGGGTGTTTTTGTCACGGGTACAGGCAATCCTAAAATTGAAAGTAACATCTTTGTCCAAAACAAAGGCAATGGGATTTCAATTGCTAAAGCTGCTCAAGGAGAAATTCGGGGTAACTTATTTCAGGATACTGGTTTTGGTCTAGCGATCGGTGGTACTTCCACACCCCTAATTGTGGAAAACCAAATCGTCGAAAATCAAGATGGTCTTTTTATCTCAGAGTCAGCCAAGCCCGTATTGCGTAAGAATGTCATTCAGAACAATAAGCGGGATGGTGTAGTAGCAACTGTTAGTGCTTTACCTGACCTTGGCACCAACGAAAATCCTGGTGGTAATCTTATCCGCAATAACACTCGTTATGATGTGAACAACGCCACTAAAACCAGTAAAATTGTCGCTGTTGGCAACGATATCGATCAGAAAAAGATTTTTGGCTCAGTAGATTTTGTTGCCGCAGCTGTTGATGTACCGCCTGGTGGGCCTGTTGCCTTTAAAGATGTGCCAGCAAATTACTGGGCAAAAACCTACATCGAAGCTTTAGCTTCTCAAAATATTATTGCTGGCTTTCCTGATGGCAGCTTTAAACCCAATGAACCTGTAACCCGCGCTCAATTTGCCACTATTGTCACTAAAGCTTTAACACCACCAGTCAAACGCGCAGGTATTAAGTTTAAAGATGTAGCAACAAATTTCTGGGCTTACGCTGCAATTCAATCTGCTTACCAGAGTCAATTTGTTTCTGGTTATCCTGATGGTACTTTTAAACCACAGCAGCAAATTCCCAGAGTGCAGGTGCTAGTCTCTTTAGCTAATGGTTTGGGCTTAACTGCAAATAATCAGAACGTCCTTTCTTTTTATACCGATGCTGCCCAGATTCCTAATTATGCGATCGCTTCTGTTGCGGCTGCAACTGCACAGCAGCTAGTAATCAACTATCCCACAGCGAAGCAACTCAATCCTAATCGTCAAGCGACTAGAGCCGAAGTTGCCGCCTTTGTTTACCAGGCACTTGTCAGTGCTGGACGTGCCCAACCAATTCCTTCATCCTATTTGGTAACAGCCCAGTAAATGCCTAGTTAGCAAATTGAAAGCGCCAAGACTAACAAATTATTAGTCTGGCGCTTCCAATATTGCGAGTTTTTATTAATTTTGGGGTTTTTTAAACATAAAATTTGGGGTCTTTAAATATAACTGACCCCATTTGAATGTGATTTGTTTTATGGTCAGGGTCTTTATATATGGCTGACCCCGTTTCAACGATTTCTAGTTTCTCAGAAATTTTTACTTTTTGGGATTTCCTAATAATTTTTTTATTTTTTCTCTGTTTATATTTTAATCTTTATAAAAGCATTAATCAATATAAAGATATATATAAATAAAGCAGTAAAAAAGTCATCAGCTAAAATTTTTCTCTTCAAGAATTAGGACTTTTGCCTGATTGGGGACGTTGTTGCCGACGCTGTTCCCAACGCCAAAGGAAGATCATTAGGGCAACTATTCCTACTTGGAGAGCTAAACTAGGCAAAGCACTCTCAACATCCCGTCCGGCAAGCACTTGGAAAAAAAACACGAATGCGCCAATGGAGCCAGAAGCACCAAAAGCGATGTAGATAAATTGTCGTAAGCCGCGATAAGGAGCGGCTATTTCTGCTTTGAGGCTGGCATACTGTTCAGGGTTCAGGCGATTTTTGAGATTTTGATCTACCATGATTAAATCGTGTTATACTCTTAGATTGTGTACGCCGATGTGGCTCAGTGGTAGAGCAGCTGATTCGTAATCAGCAGGCCGTGGGTTCAAATCCCATCATCGGCTTTGGGGAAAATGTTCCTCAATATTAAAGTTTGACATAAATTAAGCTTCTAGCCAAAGGGGTGTAAAAACTATGCTTACGGCGGCAAACTACGCACTCTAATTTTACCGAGTAAATTAGTTTTAAACCTTTACTCGAACTCGGTTTCACAAAAAGATTTTAACAAATCGATACAGTTAGCGATCGCTCCTAAATGAGCAATTTCATATCCATGTGTATTTTGGGTAGGAAACGCCAAACACGCAGCACGCCCAACATGACCAAATTTCATGGCAATGGAAGCATCACTACCAAACCCGCTCAAAATTGTAAATTGCACAGGCATATCCAACTGTTTGGCACATTGGCGTAGTTGTGCATTTAGCCCTTCATCATATATCCCATAAGCATCTTGAGATAAAAGTACAGGACTTTCCCCATCTTTAACAGGATATTCCTCAGATAATGGACAAATTTCTAAAGCAATTAACGCATCCAAACGCTGATTTTGGGTGAAAAATAGCGCTCCAATTGCTCCTACTTCTTCTTTGGCTGAAGCTACCAAATAAACATCAACAACTGGCTGTTTCAGGTTTTCAGCTAAAGCTAGCAAAATCGCAACAGAGGCTTTGTTATCCAAGGTGTAACTGGCAATATGATCCTTTAACCTAATTGGATGCTTGCGATGCTTGCCGATTACCATTTTAGTTCCAGGTCGAATGCCAGCTGCTTCTAATTCAACCGCAGTGCATTTCGTTTCAATCCAGGCATTTTCCCACTTAACAGTAGTATCTTCCTGCTGGACTTTTTGGGGAGATTCATGGGAAACGTGGCGGGAACCAAAGCTGAGAATACCGCTAATGGTTTCCTGATCTCCCAATAAATCAACAACCCCTTCGCCGTAAACCCACGGGAAAGAACCACCGAGTTTACGGACTTCCACACGACCTTCATCACCGAGACTCTTGACAATTGCGCCAATTTCGTCTTTATGTGCGGTGATTGCGATCGCTCGGTCTGGATTTTTCCCTGGAATCTTGGCAATAATATTATCGGCGCGATCGCACCACACTTCTACACCCAGCGCTGCAAATCGTTGCATCAACAATTGGTTAATCTCAGCTTCTGCACCACTAGGTGAATGGTGCATAACTAATTCTTCAATAATTTCAAATAAGCGATCGTAATCCCACATCAATACAGTTAGTTTAATTTTCAACTGTTGTATGAGACAATTGTGCATCAACAACCCAGTCTGTTGACACAAGTACCGATCTTTTTTGTTGACGCTTCAGCACTCCTACTGCACCAAAAGCACCAAGGGCTAAAATTCCCAAATTTATCGCAGGTTCAGGAACAGACTTAGCCTCAATCGCCGCCAGTGCTGCATCTGCAACTAACTTATGAACGCCTGTTGTTGGATGCACGGAGTCAAAGAATAAATAATCGTTTGGTTGGGAGCATACACTGATGATTGTCTGGAAATTCCCGACTACGCAAGGGGTAGTCACATCTTGAAACCCAAATGTCCCTGGATTTGCTTGTATTTGATTAAATAGGGAAAACACATCGACAGAGATTAGATTCAGACCAGAGTTATTGCTAAATTTGCCTAGTTCCTGTGTTAATTCCTGGTTATGCTGATTTGTCAAAGCAGTCAAGTTGCTAGATGAACCTGTAGCGAATGCCAATGGAATCTTACCCAAATCAGGCAAGTTAAAGACTAAAATATTTTTTGCGCCAGCTGAGGCAAGTAACCCTACTGCATTTGATAAATTCTGAACTGTTTGAGTTGTATTAGTAGCTTGACCAAACACATAATCATTTGCACCTCCCCACACAGCATAGAGGGCATTTGGATCAAGCTTCTGATTAGCTTGTTGCGTCAACAAGCCGACTTGTTCCAGTACTCCTGGTAAGGGTGCATTAGGAACAACAGCATTACCTTGACCAGAACTAGCACCGCCCACAGCAAAGTTAACCCCTTGGTTAGGAATACTAGGATTTAAAGTAATGTATGGAGAGGGTGTTAATCCTAGCTGATCTCCAAGGTAGTCTACCCAAACCTGCTGATTAGAAAAACGCCCTTGAAAGTATGGTGGGTCTTGGGGAATAGCTGTTGTCGGAGCGACTAAACCACCAGTAGCAGCGAAGACATTGCCAGTATCAGAAAGGCTGTCGCCAAAAACGTAAAATTTGCTAAAACTCGCTGCACTCGCCTTGAGCGGTAACATGAAAGATAAGAGAACAAATCCTGCGGCTACAGCTTGTTTTTTCATATTTGTTTTACCTGTGGTATTTTTTAGTTTGTTTTAAAGTAATGAAAAGGCGATCGCTGGCAATTTGTTTTTTGAGTTAATTCAAACTAAGTACGTATATTGAGTTAATTTACGTTGTTTTACCTAACTATGCCTCAAAAATTCATCAAACACAGGTAAAAACGCTGAAAACACTTAGATTTACATTTTCTTGATAAAAAATCAGTGTATTACAAAGAAATCGCAAATTTTCCATGCTAAAGCTTGGGCATTGTCCACTTTTCTGCTACGGATAAACTAACCGCAACAGAATGGCGTAACCCTTCGTAGACATCGCTTTAACTTCGCTTTAGCTTCAAAGCTTCAGTTGCCGACACACCTTCACTCTGACTGCCGAAATACCACAAAGTCATAGCAGCTTCAGCACGAGTTACTGGTTTTTTGGGCTGAAACAGAGTCGTATAGCCAAACACCCGCCGAATATTCGATTGTTCGCCATTTTGGTAATCAGCCAGCACTGCTCTTAAAGCCTTGGGGTCAATTCGCGCTGAGTCTTGGAAACCCCAGGTCTGTTTAACCGTATCTAAGTTAGCAGAAGGTAAAGCTTGACGAGTATCTAGGGGTAATTTCCACAACAGTAATTGTTCCCGCGTTAGGGGTGCATCAGGACGAAACAAAACAGCTGTGGAATCTCCGGACAAAGGACTAGGAATTAACCCAGCTTCGGCTAATCCCTGAATTGCTGGAAAATCAGGGTCTTTTGCGGTAACATCACTAAAAATTGGTTGAGTGCTTTCTGATGCCAAGCGAATTTGTTTAGCTGGATTGCTGGCATACATAGTATTGTTAGCAGCAATTAGCCAACGAGCATATTCCCGATGTGTAACAATTTTACCGGGTTCAAACTGGTTATTTGTGGTAGTAGAATTACTCTTAGTTGCCTTTGGTTCTAGGGATAAAACACCTAATGCGGCTAAGTCTTGGATGTGTTGCCGCCATTCTTGCGGTACTTTATTCAGATCGCTGAATTCTTGAGATTCGGCTGTGGCTGTAGGAGTTGTTTCGTTATTAGCTGTACTTTGTGGCTGTGCTGCCAAGTTTGCAGGTGGTACTGGGCCAATGAACTGTGGATTTCCTGGTTGAGGAACGACGTTAGTAGTTTCGTTAGAATTTGTATTTGGGGTAGTTTGTGCCGTAGCAATACTATTCGGTACGTAATCAATCAGTAATTCTGTGGCGGTTTGGGGTTGATTGGGTGTAGCGTTAGTAACTGATTTAGGCTGAATGGAAATCTTCAACAGTAAATCGTTACGACGTACCTCAAAAGTACCTCCCGCATCATCTGTTGGTTGTTGCAAAATCTGCCAGTTATTTGTTTTAAACTGGTTGCCATAAAAGCTAGCGATAAAGTTGCTAGGGTCAGAACTCAACCAACGAGTTGAGGTTTTATTTTCTGAACCGCTAGCAGGTATAACTTCCTCTAGTTTGGCATTGGCATATAGGGGGATATCTTTGGGAAAATCAGCTGGTAACTGAACTGTTGAATCGTTTGGCTGTGCTTGTGGTTGCTTACTCTGAGATTCTCCAAAGACAACTGGATTGCTTTGCAGCTTCGGATCTGCCGCCAAAGATTCTTCAAGGTTTTTGGCAACTGGACTGTTAGCACAGGCTGTTAAGGAAGTCAGTAGAACAGCCCAAATTAGAAATACAGCTGGACGTTTACAGGGAAGCACAGGAAATCACAAATGAGTTTCAATTCCTACCCTAGCGCAGACTGTTCATTAATTGGGCATTGGGCAGAAGAGGCAGAGGGGAAGAGAGCAGGGAGCAGAGGGGAAAGTTATTCTGCTCCTATCCCTTGCCCCTGCTCCCCGGCTTCTTCTGCTCCCTGCCTCTCAGTATCACCAAATGACACTACCGACTCAGCACGTTGTCTTAGTAAATGTCTTTATTAATATCTCTAAAAATGAGTAAACGGTAGCAAAAGCTACCGTATTGTCTTCGTTTTACAGCCATTAGGTTTTTATAATTCCCATGCTTATTTATAGAGTTCCCAAAAATTCTGGCAAACTAACATTTTTGGGAAAAAAACAGAAATAAATCTGAAATACTTGCTAGACAAGAGTTTTATAATTTTGAGAACCTAAGCTTACAGAGATTAGGACGGGTTAAGGGAGTTTTTAGTCAGCAGTTTAGTGCTGCTCAAAATTAATATGGCAAGATTACTAGATTGAGAATCCATTTTTGAGATATTTATCGAAATATTCAATTGCCAGAGCAGATAACTGATTGGGAACTTGCTAAAGAACATTTTAGCTACCAAAAGCTTTAATCTGCTTCCAGATGCACGAACTTAATGCGATCACTCAACACCTAAAGTGATAAACTGGGAATAAAGCCCCCTTAGCCTCACCCAAAGAGGGAAATCAATTAAAGTTCGCTAACACTGGCTTACAATCGATTCTGGAAATTATTCATCTGACGATGGTAAGCTGAATAAGGCAATAGCCAGAAAATGCCAGTGTTCAGCAATTCCAGGGACTTAGCGTAAGTTCGTTATTCTCGGCAACTGGGGTCATAACCAAAACAGTCAAGTGTCGCAGCAGTTTCCCTAATTTCTATAAATAGATTTTCTGGGGAAAATGTTACTTGTGCTGTAGTCAAGAGTTTCTTGGCAGCCTCGAAAGCAGTAAGTACTGACTCTAAAAGTGCGTAGTTTATCGCCGTAGGCATCGCCCTGATGTTATCCAAAAAGTTGTCTTAGGGCAACCCATCCCCTATTCTCCTGAGATAGGCAGGTCTTCTTTGAGGAAGGCTGGGCACAGAGTACGCTTCGTAAGTTATATATAGGCAGTACATAGTTGTTAGCGATAGCTGTTTTCCTAATCCTAATAATGATTGGGTTGAGGCAAACAAGACACTTCATTGGATGCACTGGCGTTTAAAAAACCCTCTCTCCACAAACTTGGTCTAAACAGTTAACAGCTTACTGATAGATTAGATACAATTAGCATCTGCGTTTAGTTGGGCGTAGGCTTTGCCCGCCGTAGGCATCGCTTGTTGAAAGCGAGTAGTCAATTTGACATACTGCTTTACTAGCCGATTTGACATAGTATTAAACCTTTCACCTGCTAACTCTAGCGACAATTTTTCATTCAGGGCAAACTAAGGCTTATATTCAAGGGTCTTGGGTGTTTCTTGGAGATGAAGTTAGTCAAAAATGGGCAAAAGGCTGAAAAAGATATATTTAGTGTCAAAAATGCAGAACTAAGAGCAGTATGAAAATCTAAAATAGATATTAAATTGAAGACCAAAACAACGACCATCGACAACCGTTAGTCAATTTTACTTTCTGTAAAGAGTCACCGGGTTGTTACCAGTGCTGAAACACGATTACATGCAAGTTTCCCAGGATCAGCCTATTTATTCTGAAGCTCCACTCCAACTGTTACTTTTTGTCGATGGACGACCTAAGTCCCGCCAACAAGTACAGCGAATACGTGCTTACTTAAAAGAATTGCAGGCTGAGTATACTTTTGAAGTTCAAACTATCGATGTTGGACAACAACCTTACTTAGCAGAACACTTTAAGTTGGTAGCAACGCCAGCTTTAATCAAAATCCATCCTGAACCACGACAGGTTTTGGCTGGGAGTAATATCATAGCGCAATTGAAAAACTGGTGGCCTCGCTGGCAAGTCGCTGTAGACGCTTACTTAAAATTACAGGAAGACTTGCAAGAACACATGGACGACAATGGTCGGGGCACATTACCCAAATCCACTATCCATTCAGTTGCTGTTTCTGCTGAACTAATCCGACTCTCAGACGAAATTTTTCGCTTGAAACAGGAAAAAGATAACCTCCAAGAGCAGCTACAGTTTAAAGATCGGGTGATTGCGATGCTGGCGCACGATCTTCGTAATCCCCTAACTGCTGCCGCGATCGCAATGGAAACTCTCCAATCTAACTACAATCTAGAGACAGGGGAATTCCAGCGCCTCAAGCCATCAATGACAGCACATTTATTAAAACAAGCCCGCAATCAAACTAAGGTCATTGACCGAATGATTACTGACCTTTTGCAGGTAGGTCGTGGAAAAGATACAGAGTTTCCTCTATTACCACAAAAGGTACAACTAGGTAAAGTCTTTTTAGATGTACTCGAAGAATTGTGCGATCGCTACACCGCCAAATCCCAAGAGGTTGAAACAGATATTCCTAGTGACTTACCTTATGTATATGCTGATCCAGAACGCATCCGCCAAGTGCTAGTGAATCTGTTAGATAATGCCATCAAATATACTCCAGAAGGTGGCAAGATTAGCGTTTCCGGATTGCACCGCACTACCCAAAAAGTTCAGTTTAGTATTGGCGATACTGGGCCTGGTATTCCTGTAGAGAATCGCGATCGCATCTTTGAAAACCACTTCCGCCTACAACGGGATGAAGGTAAAGAAGGTTACGGCATTGGTCTTTGTTTATGCCAACGTATTATCCTGGCACACTATGGCCAAATTTGGGTAGACTCTGCCCCCAATAACGGAGCATGGTTCCACTTCACGCTGCCAGTTTATCCTTCTTAAGCAATGGATATTCACAAATGACAAATGACAAATGACAATTAAAAACTTGAGATAAAGCGATCGCGCCCCCCTGCCTTTGCTTCGTAGAGTGCTTTATCTGCTCGCACAATCAAATCTGAAGGTGAGGATTCCCAAGTAGGGACAAGAGTTGCTACGCCCATACTTAGCGTGACATACTGACTCACCGCAGATCCGGCGTGAGCAATTTGCAAATCTTTGATTCCCGCTTGTATGGTTGCGGCCACGTGAATTGCACCAGATGCATGGGTGTATGGCATAATCACAGCAAATTCTTCGCCACCATAACGCGCTACTAAATCTTGATGTTTTTGCGCCTTCAGATTTAAGACAGCACCCACCTTTTGTAAACAGACATCTCCAGCAGGATGGCCATATTTATCGTTATAAAATTTAAAATAGTCGATATCACACAAAATCATTGACAAAGGAGATTCCTCTTGGGCAAGATTAATCCACTGAGTATTAAGATAATCGTCAAAGCGACGACGATTAGCCAAATCAGTTAAGCCATCTACATTGGCAAGGTGCTGCAAAGCTTGGTTTGCTGCCTCTAATTGTTTGTATACTTGTGCTTGCTGTAGCAGTCGGCGCAATCGTTGACGCAATACAGGCCAGTGAATTGGCTTAGTAACATAATCAGTGGCTCCTGCATCAAAAGCACGGTTTACAGATTCCTCATCGTCCAAGCATGTGATCATCAATATGGGAGTGCGCTCCCATATTTTAGAGATAACAGTATTGTTAAGAGCCGAATCAGTATCAAAGGTTGCAAGGGCTGAGATTAAATTATTCCTGGCAATTTGGAGCAATTGCTTACAGCAGGTAAAGCCATCCATCACAGGCATTACAGCATCTAGCAAAACTATATCCGGTTTGATAGTCTCGTAAGCATCTAAACATTGCTTACCATCATTGACCTCAACCACTCGATAACCTTCTTGTTCCATAGCTTTACGCAACAACACTCGGATAGTCTTGTCATCATCAGCCACTAGAATCAGTGGTGGTTGTTTAGAAACAGAAAATGAGCTTATGCCTGACATGAGTTGCCTTCCACTTGCAGGATTATTCTGAAAAAGGCTGTGCAACTCAATCGCATGGGAGCGATCGCTCTTTTCATCAATGCCAGAATTTGCGGCAAAGGTGTGTCTGGCTTCACAATCAACTGTTTTTTGACAATAGACTGCTCAATGTTCTTGAGCCAAGCAAGCGGTAGATAACTAAGTTGCATAGACAATCTATAATTGGAACGCGAAGGCAATTTTTACCTTTTTGTTCGGCTATGGTTATGGGAGGAAGTGTTGCTTTTATATTTCCCCATTGTTAAAGTTAAATTGCAATTATTTTGAAAATTGCAAATACGCACCTTAATTAATTAGTTTATAAACTTAGCGAAATAGAGAAAAGCAGTTGTCAAAGTACGTTCAGAAAATATAGCAGCCCTAAATCATTCGTGAGAGATAAAATCCCTGAAAGGCTTTAAAATACGCATTTTTAATCTACGTATTTTCTTACGTTTAAATTTTGATTGCTATAGCTAATATTAAATACTAATATCACTTGACTTAAATGTCTTTAGTCTATTGGAAAGTGGGGATAAAAACTCAGTATAATTACATAAGACGAAGATTTAAGTTAGTTCAAATTTTTATTGTCTAATCACTTTGAGTTAATAAATTAAGTAAAAATTCTTATTTCATCCGATTAAGTATATTTAGTTAAGTTAAAAATCGATTTTTTATTCTAAAAAACAGTAATTTAGTAGTTAAGTTTATATATTAGATATACTAAACTAAGCTGGATATCTTAAAGAGCTAAATCCTATTAGTACTGCACAGAAAGCAGTTAAAATAGATAGGATACCCCTTCTTTGACTACAAAAATAACCCGACGTTATTACAAAAAAACAAATCCATTTGTATTTACAAAATCTTTAAAATGCCAGATTCATTAATGTATCAGCAAGATCACTTTGTTCTTTTAGAAACAAATAAGCCAGAGCAATTTTTGACACAATCAGAGTTATTAGAAAAGCTCAAAACGACTCTCCAGCAACTTATAATTCAAGATTTACCACCTGACTTGCAAAACTTTGATACTGTGGAAGCTCAAGCACAATATTTACTCGACACCGGCTGTGAATTAGATATTGGCCCTGGGAAATATTTACAATGGTATGCAGTTCGTTTAGAAAAATAACTTTTTGGTTAGTAGTAAAAAAACGAGTCAATGCTGTATATAGCAATACAATTGACTTAATTATCATCCGTGGCAATTTTTAGGCGTGTAGAGACGCAAAGTTTCGCGTCTCTACTTAGGTTGATGCTATCCACCGATGAAAGTGAAAACTTTAGTTAACTTAAGTACAAAGAGGGTTTCTTTGTCGATAACTTAAGTAAAATGTGGGTACCGACAAGCCATAAAGCTTTGGTAACAATAACTTTTGTCCCTGACTATTGACTACTGACGAGTGACTCTTTTGGAGTATTAATCAGGGCTAACTCAATTGTATTTTCAGATGGCTGTGTTATTTGAACCTCCAATCCCGGCCCAAAATAATTAGTCATTTTTTCCTGCTTTTTTTGCCATACATCAATTGGTATTAGTGGTGAATCAAATTCTAAAATTAGGGCATAGTTACCATTAACTTCTACTTCTCGTAACCCTGTGACTGTTGGCCGTTCCTGGTCTGTGGGACTCAAACCCAGAAAAGAAAGTGTTGAATCTAAATGAGCATCTTGACCGTAACAATATCGGGTGATATCTTTGCGAATTTTATTTTGAGTCTCAGTTGCTTGCTGTTCCCGCAGTTTCAATGCTGACGGTGATGTATTTTGGGTAAAGGGTACT
This sequence comes from Nostoc sp. ATCC 53789, assembly GCF_009873495.1. Lineage (GTDB taxonomy): Bacteria > Cyanobacteriota > Cyanobacteriia > Cyanobacteriales > Nostocaceae > Nostoc > Nostoc muscorum_A. The sequence goes on from NZ_CP046703.1 coordinate 3,225,134, forward strand.
GGCTTAAGTTCATTAGCTTTTAGTGCCAGTCCTCCCAACAATAGAGGAATACCGTAAAAAAATCCAACAAGATTGAGTGTGGCATTATTACCAGCATAGGCGACGAAGCCCATAATGGTTAATATGCCACCGATAGTTAAACCGAGTGTTCCCAAAGAGATTTGGCGTAGCATGAGCTTAAATTAGTATAAATTCTTAATACCTCAGTTTTATTATCATCGGCTATGAGTAACAAATTAGGGAAGAACATCATCCCTAGAGATTAGTAATTCAACCAACTCAAAATTGCCAGGTCAAGGCTCACACAAAGAGAAGTCAAGAGCTTCTGGCTTACTTAGTTTAAAACTTTTTATATCACAGATGCTACACGTAGCCTGCTTTTGAGTAGGGGTACGGGAGACATGAGGAGTTTCTAGAGAAGACAGTTAGTGTAGTGGACTACTAAGAGTATAGTGCCCCAAAATGTTGGATTTTGAGTTAACTTAAAATTTAAAGGTAGTTAAAAATGGAAAAAAAATAATGGATCTACAGACTATAAAAGAACGAATTGTTGCAGTTCAAAGTAAACGCGAGTACCTATTAGGACTGCTAGAGCAACCAAACCTGGGAACATTGAGAGTTGACGTAAATCAGGCTTTGGAAGAACTAGATGAATTAATTGATGAATTTAAACGCACCATTCCGGTAGAGTAGAAAATAGCATAAATGCGTCGGTTTAACTGTAAACTTCAGCTAATACCGACGCTCCGCAATACTATAATATTCTCAAATCCCCAGAATTTAACTAAGCCTGAGCTGACGAAGCAGCATAGTTGTATCAATTTATCCTGCAACTGAATCATCTTTTGCACGCTGACCTAACCGCCTAACTAAAGCAATCAGTTCGCTTGTCGCTACATCTTTCTTGCAAACGTCATCAAAGCTAGACATTGCCTTAGTTCCTTGAAAACTTATGTCTTCTACTGAGGAGTAAGCAAGGATTTGGGTGTTCGGAGATATAGCTTTAATTTGGCTAGACGCGCTCCAGCCATCCATGACTGGCATTTGTAAATCTAGAACAATTACGTCAGGATGACAACGTTTAACCATTTCTATAGCTTCTTCACCATTACTAGCTAAACCTACTACTTGAATATTCTCCTGACAAGAAAAAACCAATTGTAAGGTTAGACGAGTCAGTTCATGGTCATCAACTACTAGAACACGCAAGGTAGAAAGCTCACAGGATAACATTAACATTGAGGGGAAAGACAAATTTATTCAGAATAACCTCTCTAGTCTATGGGAACATGTGCAAGCACTAACTCTATCCAATGGGTGATTGAAGAAGAATTCAGAATTTAGAAATCAGTAATCTTGATGCTCTTTACGAGACGCTTTTGCTAGGAAGATCGCCGCAGGGGTAAGCAGACTCGCTATCCCTATGCTATCTGCTTTTTGATCGGAATTCATTCTGAATTTGGAATCCTGATTCATGAATTTTGTGTGAACCTATGACAAATAACTTAGATAACTTTTAAAAATTATCTAAGTTTAGCTAGTTGTCAAAGTTAAAGTACTTATTTTTTAATCAATCAAGTTTGAGGTTACACCAGTTGAGCGTAATGCCATATTCATAAGAATTTTTTGTGAATTGGCTTCTGGAGAATCATCATAAGGACGGCGTTGAATGTAAGTGCCATCGGCTTGTAATTCCCAAGCTTGGCGATTATCTGCGAGCATAATTCCCATAATTTCTTGCAAATCTTTTGCAATATCTGGGTCTTTTATTGGGGTAATTACTTCGACTCGACGATCTAGGTTGCGGCGCATCCAGTCGGCACTGCCAATAAAGATTTCCTCCTGTGTATTGTTATGAAAATAATAAATGCGAGAGTGTTCTAAAAAGCGACCGACGATACTGATAATGCGAATATTTTCACTAATATCTTTGAGTCCTGGACGCAAACAGCAAACGCCCCTGATAATTAAGTCTATTTGCACACCGGCGCGAGAAGCTTCATATAAAGTGGCGATAATTTCTGGATCGACTAGAGAATTCATTTTGGCAACAATGCGTCCAGAAAATCCATTTTGAACATTTTCAATTTCGCGATGAATTAGTGCCAAAAAGCGATCGCGCATATTCACAGGTGCAACCAGCAATTCTCGATAAGACTTTTGCAGGGAGTATCCTGTCAAGAAATTAAATAAATCTGTGATATCAGCACCTAATTCTTCACGGCAACTAAACAATCCCAAATCTGTATACAGCCGTGCCGTTTTAGGATTATAGTTACCAGTGCCAATATGTACGTAGCGGCGTATTCGATCTTTTTCCCGCCGTACCACCATGACGGTTTTACTGTGGGTTTTCAGCCCGACTAAACCATAGACTACATGAACTCCAACTCTTTCTAGTCGTTTTGCCCAGTAAATATTATTTTCCTCATCAAATCGCGCCTTTAATTCCACGAGTACAGATACCTGCTTATCATTTTCGGCGGCGGCGATTAGGGCGTTAACTATGGGCGAGTCACCAGAAGTCCGGTAAAGGGTCATCTTGATGGCTAAAACATTCGGATCGTAGGCAGCATGGGTAATAAAGCGCACCACTGTAGCCGAAAAGGATTGATAGGGATGGTGTACTAGCAAATCCTTTTCCCGAATCACAGCAAAAAAGTCTTTTCCTTCGTCCGTCTCCAGCGTATCTGGATCTAAACTCGGTTCCCTCAGCCTTTGCAAGCGTAATGGTACAACAGATTGGCGTGGTGGATCTTTGAGTTCTGGCAATGGCAAGGACATAAAATACATCAAATCCCGCAGTCCCAAAAGACCGTCTACTTCGTAGAGATCGCTTTCTGTTAATTCCAAATCATGCAATAATCGCGATCGCACTATTTCAGGAGTCTGGGATTGAATTTCTAGCCGCACTGGACTCCCGCCTAGCCGCCGTTTTCGCAATTCCTGTTCAATCGCTAACAACAAATCATCTGCTTCATCTTCTTCTAAGACCAAATCGGCATCACGGGTAATGCGGAACGGATGATATTCTTGAATATTCATCCCTGGAAATAGAGATTCCAAGTTATGAGCGATCGCTTGTTCTAAAGGTACTCCAGTCCAGTGAGCAGGTTTGCCATTATTTTGATCTCCCAACTCCGGCGGTATCGGTAAAAATCGTGGGAGAACACTGGGAACTTTAACTCTGGCAAAGAATTCTTCTTCGGTGTCTGGATTTTTGACCACAACAGCCAGATTCAGACTGAGATTAGAAATAAAAGGAAAGGGATGACTAGGATCAACAGCCAGAGGAGTCAAAACGGGAAAGACTTGTTCCTCAAAATAATTGTTGAGATGAGTTCGCTGTTTTTGATTCAAATCTATGTAATCCAGAATATGGATGCCATGATTTGCTAGTAGAGGACGAAGTACTTGTTCAAAATGTTGATGCTCTTTTTTTACATGAGGAATTAGGGTAGACCTAATATCGTCTAGCTGTTGTTGTGGTGTCCGACCATCAGGAGTCAACAGGCTAACTTTCGCCTCTACTTGTTGCTTTAAACCAGCAACCCGCACCATGAAAAACTCATCCAAATTAGAGTTGAAGATTGCTAAAAACTTGAGGCGTTCAAGAAGAGGCGTGCGATCATCACAAGCTTCATGTAATACCCTGGCATTAAATTGTAGCCAGCTTAACTCCCGGTTAAGATAATATTGTGGATCGTTTAAATTGATGGGATTGGCGCTTTTTTTAGATTTTGCCATAACGATCTTAGGGTAGCCAGATGTAGCCCATACAGATGGAGAACAATACACATAGTAAATTAAATCGGGCATCCAAGTGAAGCGGTTTGTCCCTAATTGTCGCTTTTAGAAAAATCCTAAAAACTTATTTTTCTTGAGTTTCTTTTTTCTCCTGAGTTTCCTTAGCGGCTGCGGCAATCGGTAATTGCAGATTTTGGTCGTATATAAACTCTTTATTAATTGCTATTTCTAATTTTGGTAAAGTGTTGCTGCTGGCGATGCCATCTTGAACAGGAACACGCAATGTATAGTTACCAACAGGAACGGCATCTAGACGGTAAAGACCAAATTGATCAGTCACAGATGATACTACTCGTTTGCCTTGAGCATCAACTAGTTCTACTTCCACATTTGGTATTGGCTGACCTGCCACATCAGTAATTTTGCCTGCCATACCATATTCTAATCTAACGGGGAAATCTAATTGAGTCACAGCTGCACCTGCTACTTCCGCAACTATAGAAGTTTTCCGCACAGCAACTTCAATTGGTAATTCGTCTGGGTCTAGTGCAATTACATAGACACCTTCTCGCAAGTTACCGACAAAGAAATTACCTTGAGCATCTATTTTAGCTGTACCGACACTGCGACCACGGTTATCGTAAACATTTATAATACCGCCACCAAGATCTGCACCATTTCTGTCACCTTGAACAACCATTCGTCCAGCGATCGCTCCTCTGTCTTTGCTAACTGTGCTATATTCAGCCGGTGACACTCTACCGCCAGCAAATGATAAATCTGATACTAAGGATATGGTCAGGCGATCGTCCCCAATGCCACCAAGAATGTTTCTATTTCTAGAGGGGATGCCTTGATAATCAATTGAGGCGAATAATCCTGGCACTATCCGCATACTAGCACCTACAACCGGCCCAACTTCTCCATCTCTATATCCTAGTCCTAAGCGCCAACTCAGACCATAAAGGCTAGGAGAGCTATAATTCAGTCCCAAAGTGTAACGAGTCGCTAAATCACCACCCGATTCAGTCCCGAAGGATACTAAATAATCACGGCTTAGGTTATAGCCAAAATCTGTTGAATAGATATCACCAAAAGAGTTAAAAGATAATCTGCTATTTCTTGTTGGTTGGTAAAAGGCATTTAATGAATAGTTGCCAAAATAATCTGGTGTACCTCTCAAAGACAAGTTAGACAATGGACGGAATGAAAAAGTTGGCAGAATGTAATTACTTGAATCACTTTGGTTTTGGTAACTACGGGCAATAAAGCCTAAACTCAAATTATTACTGAATTTATATCTGACATCTAGAGCGTTGTTCTTGCGATCGCGTAAGCGATCGTTACTGCTGCTAAAATAGCCTGTTGGATATAATTCAGAAACTCCTAAAATTTGCAAACGCTCCAACTGAATATCCAAATTAGCCGTATAACCTAATTCACCGCTAGAACTACCGACATTCGCTGATAAAATTACAGGACTTGCCAAACGCCAAGCAAAACCTGCCTGTGCTTGTGTAGTATCAGGTAATAATTGTACAGAGCTTTCCAACGTTAAATTATCAGATATACCCTGGCGTATCTGATAAAATCCAGCGAGCTGACCTGATTGAGTCGAAGGAAAATCATCCAATAAATTATTTTGGATATAGTTACCAGTTAATCCTATTCCGGCTAGCTGCACATTACCGCCAGATGGTAACAATAAATCTGAAGCATTGAGTCTTAAAGAACGAATTTCTGTAGGTACACTGAAATTATTGCGGTCAAATACAAACAGTTCAATATCATTACTTTGACCAGTAGGCAAATTGACATCCGCAAATTCGTATTCTCCACTTAGTCCTACCTGCCGTTGAGCAATCACAACGCCACTAACTCTTAACTGAACAAAACTGGCTGGGGGAACTACACCACGAAATGTTTGTATAGGTTGGGAACGTCTTGGTAGAAGCTCATTAGCACTATAACCTGTATTAAACCTGTCGGCAGGTAGATTAGTATAACCAATCTGTGCTCCTGTCAAATTGAGGTTAGTAGCTAAAGGATTCAACCCAATTTGTTGGCGACCTATTTGATAAAGCATTCGCCCTGAGCGTTTAAAGTAAAAATATTCACTTAGTTGAGGTGAGTTAACAAAATCATTCTCTAAACGTAACCGCCACGCACCACCTCCCAAACGCCCACCCAAAAGAGAAGAACTACGCCAGTTTGTATTACCAGAATTACTGTAATAATTTAACTCTTGCCGGAAATTAGATAAACCACTACTAGGAGGTCTAACTTCAGGCTTGAGGTCAATTGCCTGATTGCTCGATTCTCCACTACCTCTGCGCCAAGGTAAATCAACATTCAAAGCTAAATCTGAAGTTTTTAGCTCTATCTCGGTAAGTAATTTTTCTTTTAAAAAAGTATCCCGAATATAGGTAATACCATTAATTTTTTTCAAATCTGACTCTGTAACAGTTACTACACCTAAAGGTGTTTTCAGTTGGGTTTTACCGACATCAATATTTTCAACCGTAAATCCAGCAATTTGGGCAAAATCAGACAGTGGAATTAATAATTTTCCTTCCTCTGGAATAACTTCTAAACTTCCAACTTCCTGTCCATTAATGAATACTCCCAACAATAAACTTTTAGCTTCCGCCAAGATATTATTAATAGGAGGATTTGCCGGAGGATTATTCTTACCCGTTGAGCTTTTTAAAACATCACTGCTAGGAGAATTTGGAATAACTATATTATTGTTAATCTTTTGTTCCTTATCAGGAGAGATCGGATTTTTTGCATCATGATTATGAGCAGCATCTCTGATATCTCTTAGAGTACTTTTGATGTCACGAATAGCTGAATGCTGAGACGCTGCTGAGGGTGTGATACTTTGAGCTACAACCTGTTGACTAAGTTGCTTGGTGTCAGAATCTAAAGCATTTTCAGTAGTTATGTTACTAGCTGTAATGTTTTCATCATCTACCTTGCAAGAATCCTGTGATTTATCCGTGGAAAACTCAGGTGGTAATGTTTCTGGTGGTGAAGGAGTTGAAATTGCTCCGGCAAATACTTTATGTTCTTGACTAATGCGGGTATCTGACTGCGTTTTACAAGAACCATTCTCTGACTGTATAATTGTAATTGGTGGAGGAGATACTGAAGGTTGGTAGAGCATAAGTAGAGCATAAACTGAAGTACACAAATTTGTATGGGTAGCCGAAGAAACTTCCCGGCTACAAATCATTGCTGAGAAAATAAAAAAACTTATTTAGTAAAGCTTTAGCTATTGCATTTACAAAAGCTAAAACACATTCAATTTGCACATTTAAATTCCATCCAACTCGTGGAGCGAGAATCTTACCTAGACCAATTAACGCAATTTAAATGTGGAATAGTTTATCTGCGATGCTGAGGATTTTTGAGAGAATTTCTTAATTTTTGAGAAGCAGGCTGAGTTTGAGTGTTGATATTATTAGCCAGTGGAGCATTAATGGGCACTGTAAAAGGTATGCCTTTTTTAATCGCTACACCATTTAGTTCACCATTTATATCCAAGACATAATTACCAGGGGGTAAGTTTTTAGTAATTGGTAGCAAAACTCTACGACGGCTATCAGGTAAAATTGGTGTTGTAGGTAAAAACCCTACATCCACTAAAGGCCCAGTCTTTTTGTCCTCTGGTTTTTCTAAATTAGCTATGGGTTTTGTCGCCTCAACACCTGGATATTTAGCAGCCGGCCAGATAGCATATTGACCTTGCATCTGTACGTATGCGTTACCTTGACTAGAAATATCAAATACGGCATTGAGAGCATTAGGTTTAGTATTTACGCTTACAGAATTTAAGACACCAATTTTCTTGATATCTCCTACATAACCGTATATTGCAACTCCTAGTTTGCCAATTAAAGTTACATTTTTAGTCCTTGAAGTAGTCCGAGGTATCTCTTCAAAATAAAGTACTGCCCGATGTTCCCCGGATTGGGGCTTAACTCTAGGACGGATGGCGAAACGAACAGTTTGTGAGCCACCTGGTGGAATTGTAAATCTAGAAGGAGTAAAAACAATCCACTGCTCTAAAGATTGCTCTTTAGGAGGAACTATTTGCACTTTATTTTCCTCATTCATCATCCACGATTGCACATAAACCTTAAGCTCAACTGGTTGAGAATCAAGGTTTAAAACACGAACAGCTTGAGAACGTGTTTTGTTACTGTTCATATCTATGTGAAATCTGGGTGGACTCACACCAACATTAATTGCCATTGCAGGAGGTATACTTAGAGCTAATGCTCCGATTACACCCAAGGCAATATTTATTGATTTTGGCAAGATCGGGATTAAATTCTTCACTTTTAAGCACACCATAAAGCAATTATTTTTTAAATTCAAGTACATAAATTAACGGCGATCTACTACTACCGCTAATTCCCCAGCATATTGACCTGCAACTTGGGTACCAGAAATGTCCATTTTTAATCTGAATCCGCCTTGTACCAAAGCTGTATTACTATTGGGATCGCGAGAAATTTCAATTATGGGCAATGGCTCTACAACAACTTGAACCGCAGAATTAGAACGCTGTTCACTGCTAATTGCGTTACTCCTGCCATTTTCGGCTTTCATCTCATAAGTGGCATAAAGTAAGTTCACTTGGTCTACAGGAACACGCATCTGCCAAATATTAGGAAATTCCCGAACAATCAAAGTATTAAATTGAGGAGGTGCTAATAAATCTCCTGGATTACTCACTGACTCACTTTTAGCAGTTACAGAAATTTCTGACTGTGAGATGGGAGGAATTCTCAGCCTTTGGGGAGTCGCTAACTGGTAAATCTCTGTGGGTTCAACTGTAGGAATGAATTGTGCCACAGTCGGTATTGGTGGACACGCTAACATAGCTATACTGACAGCTATGGAATTTAGTAGATAACGTTTGCAACTCTTAGTTGGATGCCATGACATATTGCTAAATTGTTCACATTCAAATCATGTGTACAGGTCAAATCTTTACTGAGTTTCGTTGCTAATAGATTTAATATGGGAGATATCCCCCCAGTTTCTAGGGAATTGAGGAGATATTCAAAAAGTTAACCAGTTTACTGAGTTACGTCAGCAGAAAGAGAGCAATCTGTCTTTTGCTTGCCAAGGTTTGAGTCAGATTTCTCCTCCCTCTGTCAATCAGAGAAAGGTTAGTTAGGGTCTGAAAGCATCAACAACCAAAGTACCTGAGTAGGTTCCCGCCTGTGTATCAGCTAATGTGACATCTAAATCAATGTTACTTGCAGTACTATGAACTAAGCCTAGAGCAGGTTTTACGCCAACTGAAGCAGGATTAACAGCAACTGTAATACCAGCAAAACCAGCAGGTGTAATTCCTACTGAATAGTTTCCTGTGGGACTATTAGACCAAACGATATAGGCATTGGTAATAGTTTTGCTTACAGGTGCCGCGGCCAGTGTAAAGGGGGATCCGGTAACAAGAGTACTACCAGGAGATTGGTCACTACCTGTGAAAGCAGCGGGAGTACCACCATTTGAAGTTAATAATGCTGCTCCTGCTCCACCAACTAAATCTGCTGGAGTAATGGGTACAGTAGCAGTTGTGATAGTTCTCAAAAACAGAATTTCTGGGACAGTGACATCAACGTTGATCGTCTCTGTTTCAGTACCTGGAGCAATCTGAGCGTTAACAGGAGCAGAAAGAATTGCACCACCTATAATAGCAGTACCAAAAGCAGCAAGAGCTAAAAATTTGTTCTTCATATTAGAAAACATTTCCCTATTTTTTGTGTTGACCGTTAGCAAATCTCGTTGACTCGATAGTTTGTCTACAAATGGCTGAAATTTTAGTGAAACTGCAACCAGTTAAATTTGGCTTATTCTTATATGGACTTTGTTATGAACAATCACCTCCTGTTTAAAGCACGTACAATTCTGTACCGTTAGTCCCGTTGTTGGCGGTGAAGAACAGCTGTGTACCAACGACAGTCAGCCTGCCGGGGTTAGCATTTCCTGTAGCGTTAATGTTGCTAACCTTACGAGTATTGGCAGTTGTGCCGTCACTGAACCACATCTCCCTGTTACTGCCATTAGAAGCAGCAAAAGCCAGGGTGCCATTGAAATTAACGAGACTAGTGGGAATACTGTTATTAGGCTGGTTATTTCCATCTGTGCCAGCCCAAATATCTTTGACAACTACTGTGTTGGCATCTGTGCCATCAGTTCGCCACAATTCTAGACCAGTTACTGGGTCGTTGCCAACAAAGTAGAGAATATTACCAACAGCAGTTAGAGAGAAAGACCCAAAACCAACATTAGGTGCTTGTCCATTAGTTCTGATGTTGACGGTTCCGCTAGATGTTCCATCACTCTTCCACAGTTCCAAGTTAAAGTCATTATCGCTATCTGTCACAAAATACAAAGTGTTACCAACGGCTGTCAAATATGTCGGCGCGAACCCATTGTTCCCAGGTGTAATATCTTTCAGCAAGCTAGCTGTTGTACCACTTTGGTATTTCCAGACCTCAAAACCGCTTGTACCATTGCTGGCAGTGAAGTAGAGTGTACTATCAACTACTCTAAAGTGTGCAGGATATGATTGAGTAGTTCCTCCGACACTAATAATTTGCGTACCGCTTATAGTGCCATCAGTTGACCAAAGCTCACTGTTGTTTTTAGCTGTGAAAAAGAGCTTACTGTTAAAAGCAACGAAAGTGGGTGATTGAGAATTACTGAAACTAGGGTTAATATCTACTAAACTGACACTTGTGCTGTTATAAACCCACAGTTTTCTGATATTGCTGCTATCAACTGCTGTAAAGAAAAGTTTGTTACTAACGACAGTGAGATTACTTGGATTAGAACTGCCAGTATTCAGATTAATATCACTAATTCTAGTTACAGACGCGCCATTGTACTCCCAAAGTTCTGTACCAAAAGTGCTGTTAGTAGCTGTAAAGTATAACTTGTTATTGAAAACAATCAGATCATCAGGATTAAAACCATTAGCATTAGTAATGCGGGTATTTGTAGTTCCATTAGTCCTCCATAGTTGAATACCTGTAGTACCATCATTGGCAGTAAAGTACAAAGCGTTATTCCAAGTGGTCAAGTTATCAGGGTCAGAACTACCAAGACCAAGATTTATTTCCAGTTGTTGGGCTTGTGGTTCTACCGTTATGCCCAAGTTGTAGAAAGTTTCGGCTGAACCAGAAGGATAGATCCGAATGTAGTATGTACCAGCACTCAGGGAAAGATTGCTGATAGTTTCGTTGCTATTTCCGGTTTGATTAGATATCGCTATTTGTGTATTAACGCTGTTGAATAGCCGTACATCTGCATTGTCACTCAAGCCAGAAAGACTGAGATTAAAAGAACTGCTGGTGTTAAGATTGAACTTATAGTAATCATCAAAATCTATAGTGCCCACGAACTCACTGCGGGAAATAGAACCGTTTAAAGTACCTAAATTTTGGGCTGCCCCTTGATTGTTACCAGCTTGGTCTGGGCCTATGGTTTGTGCAACCGCACTTAGAGTATAGTTAGCTGTTGTTGTACCAGCACCACGACTTACTAAGATGTTGTAAGTACCAGGATTTAAGCTGCGGCGAATTGCATCTAGGGTTGTTCCTGATTGGTTTGTGGTTGGAACAATGCCATTACCATTTTGGTCTTGCAGTGTTAAATTAGCATCTGCTGAGAGTGATGTGAATCGGATATCAACTAAGGCGGTTGAGTTGAGAGTGAACTTGTAATAGTCTTGAGTATCAATAGTGTTGACTAAATCTGAGATAGTGGCAGGAAGACTGACAACACTGGCATTTGCTACAGTGTTTCCTCCTTGATCTGGGGCATCTGCGGTAAAATTAACCTGCAAATTATAGTTAGTAGAGTCTGCGGCTCCATAGACTTGGATATAGTAACTACCTGCGGCTAAAGAACGATTTATAGAATCTTGGTTTATACCTGTTTGAGTACTAGTGGCGGCAGGTTGAAAAGATTGTCCAGAGCTATTCAACAACTGTATGTCAGCATTGCCACTTGAAGGATTGAGGTTAATATTAATAGTGCCATTATTATTTAAGGTGAATTTGTAGTAGTCGCTAATATCTGTAACAAAGCCGCTACTTGCGACAAAATCAGTTCCACTGTAGCTGCCGCCATTGACAAATCCACTAATATCTCTGTTAGTGTTTGCCAGTGCAATTGTATTGTCAGAGATGCCACTATCTTGAATGGCTTCGGCTGAGAGAGTAAGATTATAAGTTGTACTAACTGCCCCAGTTACTAAATAAATCCGGGCATAGTAAGTGTTGGGAGCTTGGTTATTAAGGGTAAAACGTATATTTTCTGATGCATTACCAGACAAGCCAGGAGCAGTAATGGTTGAACCATTACTATCTGTCAAGATTAAATTGGCATTACTATTTGCTGCTAATCCATCTAGACTCAAGGTAACTATACTAGAACTACTTAGAGTAAATTTATAGTAATCGTTTGTATCAAGGTTGCTGAGAGAGTCTTGAAAGGTGTTGCTTGTACTGGTTAGAGAACCACCGATATAAGTTGCAGTATTTAAAGCTGTGGCTGTTGTACTTCCTGGATCGGTGAATCCTGAATAAGTTGGCATAAGTTATCTATTATTTTTTATAAAATAAACACTTGTATTGGCTGCAAATTTCTCATATCTTTACAACTAACGCAAGTTTATTGCTATTAATCAACCACAAAGTTTCTGTTACTTGCAGCAAATCATTAGCCTGTATCGTGGTGATGCACTCTTTCAGAAATATGGTTTTTACTTTCGTAATTTAAGCGGTTGTATGTTAATTAGTTGATGTGAAATATTTCAAATCCTGATATTTGTTGCACCTGTGTAAATAGATAACTGCATAAATTTGAGTCTAGGGTTCTAGTTTTAAACACACTGCTGAATCTTCCTAGTCTTTCGTTAACAGTCAACTTGGTTCATTTCAGCGAAAAATAAGTACTAGATGAGGAAAGTTATTGCCATTACTAAGTTGCTCAAACTTTTTGTAGCCAATTGTAATTTTGTTACAACTTTATCAATTCATCCACAAAAGAGTTATGTATTAGCTGTTGCGATGAAATTTTTAATGTTCTTTTGCATTTCTCCTTCAAACTTCACTGCAAATAGAATTTAACTCTTAGGCAAAAGATGATGCCTGCGTAAAAGTACTTAATTTCATGAGATTAATCGTAAAAAATAAATTATTTTTCTAAAGAATTTTAGTGTAAAAAATTTTATGATTAGATCCTGATTAATAGTATTTTCAAGGGAAATAATCGATAATACCATATCTGTTTTTCTTTGCTAACTCGCTTACCCAAAGCATTTTTCGCGGTATTGCAATATGTTTCAAGCTACTCGTCGCCGTCTCGCTCTTTGGTATACTGCCGTCACTGCTGTATTACTACTACTGTTTGCCAGTGGCGTTTATTTATACGTCCGCAGTACACTGATTGAGCGCATTGACGATACCCTTAACCATGTAGTGGAAATAGTGGAGCGTTGTCTCACAACAAGCCCCTGTGCATCTAAGCTCATATTTGAGCCAATTGATGCTGATGCAGATAAATTTCGCATTAATAATCTAGAAGCCAGTTTTCCTGAGAATGCCGACACCGTAGAAGATGACCACATCGACCTTGAATGGTTTAGTCCAACTGGTGAATTACTTTGGTCAACGCTATCCGAACCCCTAAATATTCCTATTCATGCCAACCGCACTGGTGAAACTGTGCGCGTAGTTAAGGGGGAGAAAGAAAAAGGCAAAGATGATAAACTCTTCACTCCTAACTCCCCACTCTTTACTCCCCACTCCCCATTGTTATTACGGCAAGTTACTCAACGGGTGGAAGTAGGGCGGCAAGTATTAGGATATCTGCGTGTTAGTCATCCCTGGTTTGAAGTCACTAAACCCAGCCGTGAGTTAATTTTTGATTTGGCGCTAGGTATTGGGTTAATGGTGCTTTCTGTCGGCGCAAGTGGCTGGTTTCTTTCGGGTAAAGCGATGGAACCTGTAGGTGAATCTTATCAACGCCTCAAACAATTCACTGCTGATGCTTCCCACGAACTTAGAAGTCCGATTACTTTAATTCAAACAAATGTGCAAGTTGCCCTTGCTGACTTGGATTTAGCAGAGACAGAAACGACTAATTCTTTGCAGTATCGGCAACAGTTAAAGGTGGTGGAACGCTTAACCCAGCGTTTGGGTAAATTAGTCAATGACTTACTTTTCTTAGCACGACAGGATAGTGGGATTAGCAAAGATATTTTTTCACCTTGTCCGCTAGATGCCTTGCTGATGGAAGTGGTTGAAGAACAACAATTGTTAGTCCCTGAAAAAAAAATCGCTCTTTCTCTAGACTTAGTTGATCCTCCTGCTTCTGAAACTAACCCTGAATTATTGGAAAATTGGTTTACCTTTGTGGGTAATTGGGATCAACTGGTGCGCCTGTTCACAAATTTAATTGCTAATGCCTTGCATTACACTCCAACTGGCGGACGGGTGAATGTTGAATTAGCGCGGATAGAAGGAATAAATCGAGTTTCTGGACTACGTTATACCAGTGCCCAGTTGCAAGTTAAGGTGAGTGATACCGGAGTTGGAATCCCAGCAGAGGCACTACCACGCTTGTTTGACCGCTTTTATCGGGTAGATCCAGCACGAACTCATACAACAGGGAATACAGCTACAGCTAGCGCTACTGGTTCAGGATTGGGATTAGCGATCGCTCAAGCTATTGTCGAACATCATCAGGGTCATATTCAAGTTGAAAGCACTCAAGGCATTGGCACAACGTTTACTGTGACTTTACCGATAACTCTTGAGTCTTAAATCGCAAATTCAACAATTGTTTCCTGTGACAGATGTAGATAAGTGAATTTATTTACTAATTTATATACCATCAATTGCATATTTAGCCATTAATTTGAAACTTTAGAATGAGATATTTATGTCTGCTAATCTATTATTTCTAAACCTCTAGCTAGAGAACAAAGCTTGACTATATTGTTAAAATCTACGTGTTTAGATAACAGATTAGCCAACTAATTAAATTTGCTGGTTGAAAAATTTTTAAAGAAAGAAAAATTTAGATCAGGAGCCAATCATGAATATGAAGCGTCAAAACTTTCGTAAGTCTGCTGAGTTATTTGGTGCTATTTGTGGTGGATTAATGATTAGTCTGCCAGTAATTCCTCAAGCAATAGCACAACAATCAGTAGGACAAGAATCTACTCCGAAGATTAACCCCTGTCCGAGAATTTTCTACGAAGAACCACATAATAGTCGGGTTGTGGTACCACAAGGATGTCCTCCGAATGCACTAACTCAAAGACTAGCTGCTCAAGGGCTTCTTCCCACCTCTGCTACTCCATCACAAGAGCAAACAAGATTGGGTGTCGGCGGTGAATCTCCAGAAACAGGTGTCACACCACCACGCCCAGCCCCTGGAGATCAAACTCAACAGCCCTCACCAGGTGCGGTTTCGACCGATCGACCACAACAACTACAACCACGACAAACTCCCAGCGCGACGATCGCACTGGCAAATGGTACAGTTAATATCAGATTGGTAAATGACACTGCGGCTAATGTAACTTTCCAAGTGATTGGCGATACGGCACCGCGATCGCTACAAGGTAAATCAAATGTAATATTGCAAGGTTTAAGGGCACCAGTAACGGTGACATTTGAACGAGAAGATGGTGGACAGTTGAGAGTGACTCCACAAGCTTCTTCAGAGCCAGGAAACTTAGAAGTTAGATTTAACGAAGCCACCAATGCAGCACAGGGCAGAAGTGCTATGAGAATTGAACGAAATGGTTCAGTCTTCTTAAATTAATCAAATTAAGTACGAAAGTAGGGGCGATTTATGCCCCTATTTTCGCTGAAGCATTTTAGTTAGCTGATCTAGCAATTGCACTTCTTGCTTACTGTCTTCCAATGTCCGCGCCAGTATAATCGCCCTTTCGTAAAAATTACGGGCAGTTAGATAATTACCTTGTTGTTTGTATAACTGAGCGTAAGACTCAAAAGATTTTAATTCTTCTCGCAAATTTTGCAATTCTTTAGCGAGTGCTAAACGTTGCTCTAGTAAATCAAAAGCTCTCTCGTAGCGTCCAATAGCAGTGTGAGCTTTCACTAAACCGTCAATTGCCCGTAATTCATTGGTGCGATCGCGGTTAGTTTTAGCTGTCCGCATCGCTTCACCATAGGTAGCAATGGTATCTTGATAATTTCCCGATGCTCGGTAGGCATCACCTAAATTATTCAGGGTATTTGCTTCACCAATGGCATCGCCAGTCTGACGGCGGAAAATTAAGGCATTTTCATACAATTTAATCGCCTTGTTGTAATCTCCCAACCTAGCAGTTACCAAACCCAAATTGCTCAAAGACAGTCCTTCCCCTTCAATGTTTTTGACACCGTGAGCAATTGCGAGTGCATCTTCAACTGTTTTACCAGCAGCAGAAACTTCTCCTTGTTGCAGGAAAAATGTACCGATATTATTTAGCACAAAAATCTGAGCTTGGAAGTCTTTCGTATCACGAGCGATCGCTAATCCTCGTCGTAAAGCATCTTCCGCCTCTTTTGCACTATCAATCTGGATATAAGCCTTTGCAAGCAAATTGTAAGTCAGACCTTGTGCTTTTAGGTCGCCAATTGAGTGATATAGTTCTAGTGCCTGCAAGCAAGATGCAATTGTTTTATCGGCATATCCTGAAGCGTATTGTTGTTGACCGATACGTAGAAAGCTATCTGCTTCATCTCTTGATTGTCGCCCAACAGAACTATTTAAAGGACGATGGAGTTGTTGCGTAATATCAGCCGCACCAGCAGCTATAGGACTCAGCAAAAAAGTAAGCAGTAAAAAGCTGTGTAAAAGCACATGGGGACGATAAATCACACCTACACAAACTAATTGCCTTGGAAATACAAGCCGTTGTTTCATAAAAATTACCCGTAAAGTTGCGGGTTTAAGTAGAAGGTCTAAGAAGAGTTTTAAGTTTATAAATTGAAGACAAAGAATATACGTGTTTACACTTAAGTTAGGATTGAGCTAAATCCTCCCCAAAGTATATGGCGCGGATATCTGTGGGTAATTTGTCCTCTAGCATACGATAGCCTTCCTGAAGAAAATTGGCTACTTCGTTGGGAGCGATCGCTTCTCCTTCGGCTTGCAGATAGGCAGCGATTCTTGTTTCGCTCCAGTGGAAAGTTTGAGCCATTAACACGATTAATCGTAAAACAGGGGGTAGTTGGTCTAATGCCTGTTGTACATAGCACCATAACGGTGGCGAAGTTGCTTGCAGAGAATAATGAATTGCTTCTGTCGGTGGTAGCTTAATTTCGTTAATACAGAAAGCTGTCATATTAATTAACCAATTTTGCATGGTTAAGGCTGGCTCACCTGATTCAGGGCTGGTTAAATTTAGTCCACCGAGTTCGTAATAGATATGTCGCCAGGTGAGAGCAAACAGATAATCTGCTTGCACAGGCGATCGCGCCGAATGCCGAATTAAGGTATACACTATGGGGCTATAACGGCAAAAAATCACCGTAAAATACTTTCCAGCATCTGGATGGCGCTGAAACAAAGTCAGTAGTTCATGGTCACTGTGATGAAATAGCGACTTTACCAGAGGATGATTAGCTTCAGGAAAATGAGGAATTTGCACAAGTCTTTGAGTTGATAGTTGTTAAAATAATTTTGGGAATTGCACTCCCGTAGTTAATCGCATAATATCTTGGTGTTGCCCAGTTTGTAGCCGAGACTCAGACAACTTGAGTTATTGATAAACTAGAAACAAGGACTTAATTTTAGTCTTAATCGACAATTATAAAATCGACTCCCCTATAGAATCCTTATTTGTTCATGGTTATAGCAGTTAGTGCGATGTCGTTCCTCCTCAGTCCCCTTACTTTAGGCTCCTTTCTCCCTTCCTTGCCCTTGGATAGCCTGTTTTCTACCCAAGGCATTATGGTAATGCTGCTAGCAGCTTACGCTGGCGCGATGTGGATGTTCCTCACCAGCGCCCCAAAAGTACACACTGTCATGGTGTCAGATTTGGAGATAGCCCGACAGTTGTATGAAGGGCTGCTAGATTTGCCCGCAGCTGAGGTGCCCTTGCACTATTACTACAACTACGAACAAACTATAGGCGCAACTGGGATTGATCCGCTATACATGTCTACAGGGCCAAGTTTGTCAAGCAAAATGATGAATAATGCTACCGAAGGGCTGTGGTATCAATTGAAGAAAAACACCCAGCTACACGTTATTACTGGTGCGAGTTTAGGTAGCAAAAATCAGCAACGCCACGTTTGCTTTGACCACGACTGCTTGGAAATGATTTTAATGCGAGTCGAAACGCGCGGTTTGAAATTCAAGATTCGTAACCAGAAGCCCCTGAACTTTTTGGTCAAAGACTATGAAGGGCGCGTGATTGAGGTGGCTGAGGTAGCGAATTAGTCATTAGATTTTAGATTATTTTAGATTGTGTGGTGCGTAGCTTGCGATCGTAGGCATCGGCACCACACAATCTTTTTTTAAGTGGCTAGGCGTAAATAAATTAAAGTTTGTAGTAAGGACTTTAGTCCAGATAAACCTTGCTATGAAAGATGAATCGGTCACTTATAGGGTTTTGCTAGGTAGAAACTTATGACCCTTGAAAAGATGTACGCATCTCACCTTTATGAAACAGATTTCTATACTTGGACTCAAGAGCAGATTAACTTGCTCAAAACTCAACAGTGGGAGCAATTAGATACTGTTAACCTGATTGAAGAAATTGAAACTTTGGGTAGAAGAGAACGACAAGAATTGAGAAATCGGCTAGGAGTATTGTTAGGACACCTGCTGAAATGGCAATTTCAAGCTGAAAAACGTAGTAATAGCTGGTTGAGTACAATTCGAGAGCAACGTGTCCAAATTAAGCTGCTTCTGCAAGATAGCCCTAGTTTGAAACCCTATCTAGATGAAGTTTTCCTCAGCGTTTATGAATTAGGGTTGGCTTTAGCAATTCGAGAAACTGAGTTAGGTGAGCAAGTTTTTCCAGAAATCTGTCCTTATACTTTAGGCGAAACTCTAGATCCTGAATTCTTACCAAATCTGAATCAGGTTGAGGAGCAGGGTGAGTAATTACCCAAATAATCTTTTCTCACCGTAAACCGTGGCAAATAAAAGCAGCCCAGTAACGAGGATCTGAAAAGGGAAATTGCTGAGTAGAATTTTCTATTTCTTGAATTCGTCTGTTCAATTTGGCATACATATTATATTCACGCTTCCATTGTTCATCTTCGATAGAACCTGAAGGATATTTTTTTCTATTTCCTATCAGTTCTTTCTCCTTTGCTTCTACTTCCTGAAAGATTTTATTTAGGTCTATTTTTGTAAATTCTCGTAGTTGAATTTGGGCTTGCTGTAAAGCTTTAGGACGGTTTCTACCTTCTTGTCGCTGCTGGTAGTAGAAAATAGAAAATAATGCTGTGGCTAAATCATTGACTGACCACAGAGAACTAACAACGCTTCTAGCACCAGCACACAAAAAGCCTGTGGAGAGAGTAAGAATATCATCAGTTAGAGAAGGAATACCCAAATTAGTTTCGCAACAAGACAGAAACACTTCTATAAGTTGAGGTAAACGCCAACCAGGTGTCATCAATTGCCCCAAGGTGATGCTGTCACCATGCGCTAATTTTAACTGTGATTCTAAAGGATTATCGAGGCGAGATTGGGCATGGTGGCAGGAATGAAGTACTTGAACTTGTTGTGCTAGCTGTCGATAGTTATTGGAGGTGGCTTGACTGCTGCCAATTAATCTGTTTTCTGGTGGAATATTATACATTTGGGCAAGTTTTTCGCCTTCAAATCTGGCACAGGGAAGGTTATCTTCGGCATCTTCCACAGTTCCATATTGTAGAGATATTTCATTAAATTTCCCTACATTGTCGCGTTGTTGACAAAATTCTAAAATTTGGCAACTTGGGGTATAACGAATAAGAAATTTATCTCCTAAATATTCCTGATATTCTCCTGTAGGCAAAGCAGCGAAGGGAATCTGATGGAGTAACAGGTGAGGTACTAAAATTAATTCTTCTATTCCTTGAAGATGTTGGGATATGAGTTCAGATATTTGCAAGCGTTCAGCTAATTCGCGGAGAATGCTATTAATTTGAGTTTCCCATTTTTTGTAATCATTCATATAAGGCAATAACCAATTCTGGTTAATCCAGCCTTGCAACGTCTCTAACCCTTGTCCTGTGCAGGTGTGGAGAGTAATTTTGTTTTGCTGAACGATAAAAATATGGGTGTCGCTGTTGGTAGTGTAGAAACTGAGGATAGCTGTATTAGGTTGGTCAATTAGCTTTTGAATTTCTGACAAGCTGAGGGGGTTAACTTGAATTTCTCCAGCTAATACGGGATCTTCGCGTCTGAGATTTTCCCAAACTTGTTGTTTTTGGATTTCTAAAGATGCGATCGCTTCATTATAAGCTTGGAATGCAGCGCGTGTTTCACTACGACTATTTTCAGATTTATGGCTTTGGCGTTCTTGGTCAATTTGCTGTTGCAGTTCTTCATATTGCTGCAATAATTCTTGGATTTTTGGGGGGATTTCTTCGCCTTGAGAGAGGTTGTAGCTTGCCATTAAGTCTACCAAGCGTTTGGAACGCGATCGCTCTACATATTCTAAGGCTTTATCTATTTGTCCAGCCTTGATGCAAGCTTGCACAAGCTTTTCATAAACTTCTATAGTTCCTTGCAAAATCTGTTGACGGCGAGTTTCGGATTTATTCCAAGCCCGGATCTGTTCTATTGACTGAACAGCATAGTTGTATCCTTCAATAGCTTCTTTCCAGCGTCCAGAAGCGAGACAGATATCCCCAAAATTACCTCCATAATCGAGGCACTCTGTAGGGAACGCAGTGGGTGTACAAATTTTTAGCAATAAGCGAAAACAAGCAATTGCCTGATTAATATTTCCTTGCTGATTGTAAGTAAAAGCTAAATTATTTTGAACCATTGCCCAATCTAGCGGGTAAGATTCGCAACTATAAACTTCTAAAGCCTGATTAAAGTAATAGAATACTTGCTCTAAATTGTTTGTATCTTCCTCTTTAGCTAAGTCACGATATATATTACCAAGATTATTTTGAAGTCCAGCCCAATCTTCCAAAAACTCTTCCATATTTTCCAGAAAATCTTCATAAGTATGTTCTTCCAAAACAGCCTTAAAACATTGATAAATATGTTCTTCTAAAGCAGCTTGATACCAGGTTCTTGCTATATTTAAATTTTCTAATGGCTCTCCTTGTTTTCTTTTTCTGTAGGCAGCTCCTAAATTAGTAAGAACCATTACCCACTCTGCGGGAAACTTATCACGAGTATAAACTTGCAAAGATTTTTGACAACATAATATTGCTGATTCAGAATTTTCTTCATCTATAACATCTAAATCAGAGTAGATAGTTGCTAAACTATTCTGGATACTAGCCCACTCTTGTGGAAACTCTTCACGAGTATAAACTTTTAAAGCTTTTTCAAATGCCTTAATTGCTTTCTCTCCATTTTTTACCCAATCACCACGAATTCTCTCACAATAAGCATTTCCCAAAATATCCTGTATTTCAGCCCATTGTTGAGGATACTTAACAAGTATTAGTTCTGCCTCATATTTGGCTATAGCAATTTCAATATTTATAGCATAATTTGCTGATTCTAATGATTCAGTCATTTTATAAAAATTTAAACCTGTATTATATTAATTACCTAATTTATATATTTTCTATTCAAATATGTCTTTTGCAAAATGCTATACTGCCGCTACTTTCCTTACTTTAATAATTTTAGAATAGTGTTTACGCCGAAATCTCTACCAACTTGGCTAGCAATTCTTCAGCTAAATCTAACAACTCAATTTCATCAATTTCATAACTAGTTCCGCGATTACTTTCTCCACTCCTCACATTAGCAGCCAAAACATTTTTGACAGAAAAAAGCCTATCTTCTTCTTTAACTAGACTCAAACATTTTTCCAACTCTACAGCAACTTCTTGGATTGTCCTTGAACCCAAACGCTCTCTCACTTTCACCGCTACCGAATCGTCACTTTCCAGCAGTTTTACTAAAGCTGTTCTCAGTCCATCATCCTCGTGCGAAAACTTCTCAACGGCTACACGCACATATTCTCGCACGCTCATATTTGCCGCTAATGCCTTTTGTGCAACTACATCTGGTACGTCTACCAGCAATACACCTTCGTTATCGCTAGCTTGATATAAGTCGTCCCCTTGTTTGACGGCTACCAACAAATCTGCACCCAAAGCGTGTAAATAGTGCAACACTGATTCTAATTCATGTTCCTTTAAAGCCGACTCTAACTTGGACACCGCAGCTTGCTTTACTCCAAGTTTTTGAGCTAGCTGTGCCTGAGTCAATCCTGCTTTATTACGTATTTCCCGCATGGCATCGGTAAGATAAAGGCGCAAATACTCTAACTTTCCCGCCAAAATAACCTCTGGTTCGTCGCTTACCTTTTGCTGCAACCAAGCTTGAAAATTAGGCTTTTTCATGACTTTTCCCTCTGCTGCAATTTACGCAATCTCACTCTTGCAGGCTCTTTGTCTCTATCTTTGATAGCGCCGTCGTATTTCTTCATAAAGGCGTGCAGCACCACAAACCTCTGAGGAGTAACAGCTGTTAAGATAAACCGTGGATTATGTTCGCTCTTAGTCATCCGTAACTCATACAAATCATCTTCCAGTTTTTCAAATATCCCACTGGTAAGTGATGCGAGTCCTTTGTCGCACAGGTAGCTAAGATTAACTTGCAGACGCTTGGTTTCGGAAGCACTCAGTAATGGCTTTGGTAGATTTTCTGGTTTCTCCTCTTCGGGAATCATCCTGATGAAAAAAGCCAGCAAATCTTTGGGGATTTCCCCATTGACATCTAGATAAAGTTCCCAAGTCCAGGTCACTTCCTACCTCACAGTATAGTATTCCTTATAAGGAATGTCAAGGCTTTATTCCTTTAAAGGAATATCATATAGAATCAGCGAGTGCAACTTAGGTAATAAAAATGGTGCGTTAGGCAAAACCATAACGCACCCAACTAGTTTATATGCTGTAAGGTCTTTCCAAGAAATAAACGAACCGCAGAGACGCAGAGAACACAGAGAGAGGAGAAATGGAGAAGATTATTGCGTCAGTTTTGGACATTTTTTTATTTGGAAGTCCCTAAGTAGGTCAACTCAACTGTTCAAATTTAAATTTCCCTTTAATAAACTTGTTAAAGTATTGACCTTTGGATGGGGCATTGTCTAAGTCTTCCTTGACACTGGGAGGTACTTTGAAATACTCGTAAACACTTCCACTATCAAATTCAATAGTCAGTGTTTGAGTTGTAGGCTCATAGCTAAATTGCTTAATAACACTGCCTTCAGGCTTGAGTAGAGGGAAGGCAATTACATCCCGAATACTGGCAGAATCAGTTAACAACATTACTAACCGATCAATCCCAATCCCTAAACCACCTGTAGGCGGCATACCGTATTCAAGGGCTGTCAAAAAGTCTTCATCTACACCTTGGGCTTCTAAGTCACCAGCAGCTTTTCTTTCGGCTTGGGCTTCTAGGCGTTCTCTTTGATCGATGGGATCTGTAAGTTCTGAGAAGCTGTTCCCCGTTTCTCGCCCGACGATAAATAACTCAAATCTTTCCACCAAACCAGGTTGAGAACGGTGAGGTTTTGCTAAGGGCGAAATTTCTACAGGGTAATCAATGACAAAAGTAGGTTGAATTAAATTAGCTTCTACCTTTTCTTCAAAAGCTAAATTTAGTAACTTACCAATTGATTTCGCTTCATCTATACCAGGAATACCAGCATTTTTACTCGCTGTTTTTGCTTCTTCCAATGTTTGGAAAGAATTGAAATCCAAGCCAGTAAATTCTTTAACTAAATCGTGCATTGTCACCCGCCGCCAAGGTGGTGTTAAATCTATAGGTTCCCCTTGGTAGGTGATTTGCAATGTGCCGAGTACATCTTGGGCGACAGTGGTAATAATCCCTTCTGTCAGCGTCATCATATCGTTGTAATCGGCGTAGGCTTGGTAAAGTTCAATTGTCGTAAATTCGGGATTATGTCGAGTAGAAATTCCCTCATTGCGGAAAACCCGCCCCAATTCAAACACCTTTTCAAAACCACCTACAATCAACCGTTTGAGATGAAGTTCTGTGGCAATTCGCAGATACAACTCCATTTCTAAGGTGTTGTGGTAGGTGATAAATGGACGCGCATCTGCACCCCCAGTCTCACTTTGCAAAACTGGCGTTTCAATTTCCAGAAAATCCCGTTCTTCTAAATAGCGGCGAATACCGGCAGTAATTTGGGCGCGACGGCGGAAAGTTTGTCGCACTTCTGGGTTAACAATCAAGTCAACGTAGCGCTGACGGTAGCGCTTGGCAACATCCGTTAATCCATGCCACTTGTCGGGTAGGGGCAACAGGGATTTAGTCAGGATAGTATATTGTTTAACGTAGACAGATAACTCGCCCTTTTCAGTCCGTTTAATAGTACCTTTAACTCCCAGGATATCGCCTGCATCTGTGAGTTGTTTTAAATGATTGAAGGCATCAGCATCAATATCTGCCATGCTTTCTTGGATGCGATTTTTATCCAAATAAAGCTGAATTGTGCCAGTTTCATCTTGCAAGGTGAAGAAAGCCAGTTTACCGAAAACGCGACGCGCCATAATGCGTCCAGCGATCGCAACTTCTAAATCAATTTCTTCACCACTGGCTAAATCAGCAAACTTTTCTTGCAACTGCGCTGCATGATGAGTAGATTCCCAACGATAGGCGTAGGGATTAGTCCCTAGCTGCTTGAGTTGTTCTACTTTCTCCAGCCTTGCGGCCCGGATATCTTCTTCCGACATGGTAACGAACTAAATAGGGCAAGATTAATTATAGATGCTGCAAAAGTTGAGAGTAAGAGATATTTGCACTTTGCAGATGATAATATCGCCAAACCAAATACAATGACACAAACTAGAGTGCGCTTGTGGAATGTAGATGAATATCACCGGATGCTTGAGACGGGTATTATCACAGCCGATGAACGGGTAGAACTGATTGATGGGCAAGTTATCCCCATGAGTGCCAAAAATCCTCCACACGCAGCGACAACGCTGTGTGCATCTGACTATCTCAAGCGTTCGCTAGCAGAAGTTGCCTTAGTTAGGGTGCAAGATCCGATTCAATTAAGCCAATACTCGGAACCTGAACCAGATATTGCCGTTGTCCGCATTGATGCGCGAAAGTACATTGATCATCATCCCGCACCCAATGAAATCTTTTTACTCATTGAGGTAGCAGATACAACACTAGACACCGATCGCAAACAGAAAGCACCTTTATATGCTAATGCAGGAATTGCTGATTACTGGATTTTGGATGTGAATCAGCGTCAGGTTTATGTTTTCCGTGAACCAGGTTTGGAAGGCTACAATCTGAAATTTATTTTGCCGGAGGATGCAACTTTATCTTTGATGGCATTTCCAGGAATTGAAGTTCAGATTAGTCAACTGTTTCCATAACTTAAGTAAGTCGGTGTGAATAATTCAAACCATATTAAGTAATGTAAAATTATTGTAATCCAGTTCGTAGTAAGGACTTTAGTCCTAAAAGAAGGACTGAAGTCCTTACTACAAACCTTTAATTATTTCCGCCGTCCTACTTAGGTGATAGAAATTGAGTATCACAGTTTTTTAACTTTTAAATAAAAAGTGCGTAGGCGTAGCCCGTCGTAGACATCGCTTGATCGCATTTTATCCAAAAGACTCTCATAGAAAATATAATTGATATTTTCTATGACAACGATTTAATAATCTAATGCACAAGTCAAACCTTTATTTATAGTCTACTGTTAGCGAATGCCTAGATGAAATAGCTTTCATTTTCAAGTTAGTAAATTGTATGATCGCCTTTACAAAATCTTGCTGGTCTGGTTGCAAATGCAGTTTTTCTAGGGCTTGATTCATATTATTACCAGCCCGGAGATTGCGATTAAGTTGGGCACGTTGCGATGTGTTTAAGATTGCCTCAATTTCCCTGTTTCTTCTCTGACGCACAGCCTGGAGTTCTTGGCGTTGTAGGGGAGTCAGATTAATATCCGACAAGGTGGAGTAACTTGCAGTTTTGGTAATTTGGGCGAAAATGACTCCAGAAGTAGTATGGAGTTGAACCGGTGTAGCTAAGGCAATTCCCGGCATGGAAAGGACAAGAGCTAGAATAGTAGCGAACACAGAAAGCCGTTTTGTCAAGTGAATTGCCATATTGATAAATGCCTACATCTAAATTATTTAATGCTCAGATATAGTTAAGCAATTTTCAAGTTTTAATTTTGAATATTGAATTTATCCTACCCCAAAGAGTGCGTTAACGTGGTATAATTAGCATCTTGCATCAATATTAAGTAGACTAGGCACTATTTACTAATACCAGTGCCCGCCCTACGGTGATTGCTCCTTAATTACGAATCAGTATCAGGTCTTCTCATTCTGTTGATTTCCCGTCGTAATTCTTCAATTTGACGGCGTAAAGTTTCTGTTTCATTTGGGGAAGATTCTGCTGAAACATTTACTGAGCCAGAAGCAGGCGATCGCTGATAATTTCCTCGGCGAATTTGCTGGTATTCTTCGGATACTGCCCACGCCCGTAAGTAATGCAGGCGTTCAACGGGGAAAGGATGACTTAACATCGTACCCTGAGCGCCGTTGTAAATCAAAAATTTATATATCTGATTCAGTCCATCTTCATCCAGTGCCTGATAATTTTCTGACTGCTTGATAAATTCTTGTAAACTACATTCATTGGCATATTTGTGACTACCGCCAGAGAGCTTCATCATGGTTGACATTACCGGATTCAAGTCATCCATCACCAGTAAGGCGGCGCGATCTGACGATAGCTCGGCTTTGCGCCGCCACTCAAAAAAGGCGTAAATCAAGCCTTGTGTTACAAGATTACCGAGGCCGAAGGTCAATTCGCCCAAGGCAGAAGCAGCACTCATCGCCCACATCGCCATTTGAATTAAAATAGTATGACCACATTTAATATGCCCCAGTTCATGGGCTAGCACCACCCGAATCTCAGCTTCGTCTAGTAAGTCTAGTATCCCTGTATTTATGACTATGTAAGGATTCTCTTGCCCCAGTGCATAGCTATTTGCTTGGGGATCTTGCGAGACAAACAGTGCGGGTTCTGGGTAAATGTCCAAATCTCGGACGCATTCCCGAAACATCTGGTAAATAGTGGAATACTGACGCGGCCCGACTTGGATGGTGTTACCCATTAGATAGACTAATTGAGGGCGTTCGTAGATAAATTCCACAAATTTACGAGCGATTAAATCAAATCCCGGTAAATTTCGTAAAGCTTGCTCGGCTTGGCGATCTAGTGGATGCCTGAAGGCTTCGCTGGAAATTCCTGTGTAAGTTGGCATAATTTAGGGAATTGGGAATTGGGAATTGGTCATTGGTCATTGGTCATTGGTCATTGGTCATTAGCAAAGGATAAAGGACAACTGACAAATGACAAAGAACAAAGGACAAATAACAAATGACAAGATAATAGAAATGGGGCAATTGGAAGTAAAAATCACTTTGTATGGAATTAAAAGCGTGTGATTGAGGCAGAAGTTCATTTGTCACTACATAACTTTTTGCGATCGCAAGCGGGGTTCCCTTCCTGGCCCCATCATTTGACGATGGCACGGTTGGTAGCACGCGCCTTGCGCCTGGGACGTAGTGCCCTAATCCAAGTAGGAGCGGTTTGTGGCTATCAAGGACGGTATCGCACTAGTTTTGTAGCATCAGCCCTAATGTGGCACGGCCCTGTAATTATTGTTGCTCAAGAACCAGTGCAGCAACTTCTGCTGCGGATAGAAATTCCGCGTCTACAGCAGTGGCTACCAGCCAATAAATCAATTAGAACAGGTGACGCTTGGCCTGATCCTGAGTTCCAAGGGCTACTGTTAACCTCTCCAGAAGCTTGGTTAAGAGGACAATTTGCTGGTGGCGATCGCTTTCCCGAAGGTATCCCGACAATTATTGATGGGGTAGACGATCTCGAAGATTGGGTGCGCGATCAACTTACCCAAGATATTGAACCCCATGATTGGGATGAACTCATACTGGCTTGTCCAAATCAAGCTGAGGCAATTAGCGAAGCACGGATACAACTAACAGACGAGCTTTTTAAGCATCCTGCTAATCCATATCAGTGCTATCTAATTTCCCAGCCAGAAATAGAGATTTTAAGCCGTCTTTATGCTGCTTTAGATCCAGCAAATCTCCCAGATACTTGGAAACACTTCTGGCAGCAATTACAAATCCTAGACGAAAATCTTTTCCCCCCTGCCTTCCCTGCCTCCCCTGCTCCCCCTCCCCTCTTCTGGGCGACTATTGCCCATAGGCAAGGTTTATTTTCTTTGCACTATGCCCCAATGGAATTAAGGGAAATCCTCTCACCCTTGTGGCAGCGACAACCAGTAGTTTTAATTGGCAGTGCCATAGAACCAGAAACTGAGGCTCCTCTTTTTCGACAGCGCATTGGTTTGGACGATTTAACTTGCCTGAAATTCTCCTCGGAGAGTCAAGCGGAAGCAATTCAACTGTATGTACCCTATAAATTACCTCTACCTAACACGCCAGAATTTCAAGCGGCATTTATTCACAAAGTCCGCACACTGGTTTGTCTAAGTGCTACAGCACCAGGATTAACAGTTGTTTTGGTGGGAGATGTTCCACTAAAGGCTCAAGTGGCGACAATTCTGGCATCAGAGTTTGGTTCACGAGTACAGGTAGAAAAAACTTGTTTAGATGAAAATGGTATTTTGATTAGCGGTTGGGAATTTTGGCGAGAACATCAGCGAGTTTTGCCAGCACCCCATTTGTTAATTATTGCTACTTTGCCTTTACCATCTTTAGAAAATCCGCTTGTAGCTGGTAGGGTAGCTCTTTATAAGCGATCGCATCAAGATTGGTTTCGTTTATATTTATTGCCAGCAGCCTTGAATGAATTACAAAGAGCGATCGCGCCAGTCCGAGAAAGTCAAGGCATTGTTGCTTTACTTGATAGTCGTGTAGTTAATCGTAGCTACGGCGCTCAAATTCTTACTGCCTTAAGCCCTCTGGCACGTATTAACTATCTCGACCCAAGTTTGTTTTCTAATACCGATGAGGAAAATTCTGCTTAAAGTCATTCCCCATTCCCCAATTGTCTATAGCCATGATTCCTGGCAAGATAAATTTAGAACCTAAGTAAAATTTGAGTTGCTGATTATGGGTGAAGCAAAGCGTCGCAAAACCACACAAGGGGAAACATACGGTCAAGAGACTCGAATCTTGCCTTGGCTTCCCATCACAAAAATTCAAGGCGAACAATTTGTCAGTTGGACAACTCGTGGTGCTTGGATAGGCATTATCCTTATGGTTATAGGATGGGCAACTATCCGTTTTATTGGCCCAGCCTTCGGTTGGTGGCAAGTAGTCTACTAAATCTTGCTGTTAATTTTCTCGCTCTAAAAGACCTTGAATCTTACTCCCCTTCCCTTGTGGTCTATCCATTAGTCTTATGTTTAGGTGAGTTTTAATTTTCTTGATAAAGAACCGGGTAATGGATAGCCTGCAAGTAAGGAGGGCATGATTGCTACGAATTACGAATTAGCCCGATCGCAATAAACTTCACCAAAGCTATGATCGGCATGAATTTCAACCACTAGATCAACTGCTGTTGCATCTTTTACCAACGGCTTGATAAATAATTCCGGGTGAAGCGATCGCCAAAAATAATTGACAAATTCCTCTATCTCTGCATTGGTCATCCCCGACTTACCCGCAGCGATCATTTGCTGTTCTGCCTGTTTGCGCCACTCCAAAGAACAACGATAATCGGTTGGATATAGCACAATTAAGCTGTCCAATCGATCCCACAGTGGTAAATAATCGTGGAGGCGAAGATTCATATCACGAGCAAATGCTCTATCTTCATTTGTGACAATTGGTGGTGGTGCAGTATTAAATACATCTGGGTTAATTGGTCGCACACCCACAAACCAACCTTCAAATAGTACAATATCTATGGCTGTAACCATTTCTGAAGTAGTGCGATCGCCAGCGCCTTTGTATGCAGATTTATCAAAGCGGGGAACCATAACTGAACCTTGCGACTGACGGATCTGATCTAGTACATCTAAGCCTAAATCTACATCGTGGGTTCCTGGTGGACCGCGCCAAATCAAGCGGGGATCTTGCTGTGTTAAAACCAAGCGATCGCTGTAAGTTTTATATAAGTCATCCAAAGATAAACTCAGAGTCCGGTATCCCAACTGATTCAGAATCAAACTGAGAACCTTAGACATTGTAGTTTTACCAGTGCCTTGTCCTCCTAATATTCCCTGAATCAGAGGGCGTTCCAACTGTTGGCGCTGCGATGCTAGTTTGATCCCCAAAGGCAGCCACAAGTCCCACAAGACTTGTAACATTTTCTTGGGTTCGATTTGGAGGGTAGTTTGGCAGAATTGGCTAAAAGCTGGGAAGACAGATTTTAGTAAATGCGATCGCTTTTCGATCACATCATCGACATTTTCCGGCGCGATCCCAAAAGCTTTAGCTCTTAACTTATCTGCTAGTGCTGCTTCTCTTGCTTGCTGCTGCCAAGTTTCAGTTACAGTTTCTGAAATTAAAATTTCACCCAGCCACAAACTCATAATTTCCCCTTATATCCCCCTGTCCCCTTGTCCCCTTGTCCCCTTGCCCATTCTCACGATCCCAGCTTAAAGGCTTCGAGAAACAGGCTGTAGGTGAAACCAACTTTGAGGAGATTTAGGGAGTCTACAAAGAGCGATCGCTTGCTAAAAAAGCTCTGACTGTAAAATATTCTACTGGTAACTTCCGTTAACACTACTAAAAAACCAGCTACCACAATATCTAATTCTGCCCGTTGACCAGCTGTAGTGGAAACTGCGTTTCCCAGAAAAAAACCAAACAAAAAACTAATTATCAGCAACGATAATCGCCGCCAAGGATTTAAAAACCATTGCCCTAAGCGTGTAGCAATGGCATCCAACAAGTTATTCAGACGAGTGTTTTGCATCAGATAGACTTCTGGGAAAAAGTCAAGATATCTTGAAATATCTTTATATTATTAAAGAATATATTGGTTTTAGCCTAAGCTTATTTGTTAATATTATAGATATATGCTGGCTTTCCAGCGTTGATTGAAATTTGCACATCTTATCATCTTTAAGGAAGTACAGGCAGTTTCAAGGCTGCTTGTTCTAACCCAAGATGAAATATATTTATCATCTGGGCTGGCAAAAGACACTTTGTTGTCTCTGCTAGTATTTTCACGATATTTTTATTTTTCTATACAAATACATTGGCTGCTTCGGTATCTAATTTTCTTGTTTTTATCCAAGCCTACGGTGAATACAGAAAGCAATTAGTGTCTGTAACTGTTGTTTTTCAGTCATCAATGAAATAATTTCCTCTAAATATTTTCTAATCAAAATGATATTTATAATACATTGATGTGCTTAATCTGAATAAAATCTATCTTAAGCTACTTTTCATAATTGTCTTTCGTGATAATAGGCTACTATTTGGTCAAGCCTAGACAAAATATTTATTTCTAAAAACTATCAATATGAAATCTTTAGTGTATCGTAACGTCGGTGTTACAGCTTGTTGCTTGGGACTGCTTGTTGCTCTGGTGGGATGCTTTGGAGTGAGTGTATCCTTTGAGTCCACAAACCCAGATACATCTTCACAACTGCCAAGTGAAACTCAAGAGTGGGAGACAGCTTTATCTAAACCTGTTACATCTGAAAAAGGTATTTCCGTTAATCTATCTACTCCAACCAATAAAGTAGAACATAGTAGTAAAGAGAATACTTATCCTGTCTTAGCAGAGCGTGATAAATCAGCAAGCAAAGCTAAGAATCAAGGGATTTTGCGGATGAGTAATCAAACAAATCAACCTGTACGCCTGGCTCTACTGGCGCGACAGTCGGTAGCAAAAGGCTCTGGTACTAAACAGGCTAACTACGATGTACCGGCACATTGGGATTTTGCCCCTCAAGAAGGTAGTGAGAAGGGACTGGTTCTATCCCTACCTCAGAATAATTTGAAGCTGGAGAAGGGAGATATTTTAGTTGCCTTCGCACAAGATGGCTCCCGTCGTTATTGGGGCCCCTATGTTGTCGGTGAAACTCAATTACCTAAATGGAATTCCCAAAACAGAGAATGGCAACTAGTGCTGAGTCCATAATCTATAGCAATCAGAATTGAATTTTCTGTTTGAAAATGTGCTTATTAAGAGTTATGAAAACCTAGAAGCTGTAGGGGCAATTTATGTATTGCCCCTACATTAATCAATCATAGCTTCATATAGAATCGGTATAAGGATTGCTAAATAGTTACCATAGATAACTTCTGCATTTAGCCTTGTAGATTGACTTTTGTTTCATTTATTTTTACTATTAAACCCCATTATGGTATAGGGCTAGAGTAAATACGCTCATCTGATGTTGCTAATAAATAGAGCAATAGGGGCAATCTCGGAAAAACGACTTATTAAGCGTGCTCATTACATTGTTTGAAGTTATGTAGCCTTTTGATTACGGCCTATCAAACACTGCGGTAAACTATGCGTTGATTATGATTCTTTCGCAGAGAAGAACACTCGAAAGGAGCGGTTTTTTCAATGTCTCACACCGTAAAAATCTACGATACCTGCATTGGCTGCACCCAATGCGTCCGCGCTTGCCCTACTGATGTACTTGAGATGGTTCCTTGGGATGGCTGTAAAGCTGCTCAAATTGCCTCTTCACCCCGTACAGAAGACTGCGTGGGCTGTAAGCGCTGCGAAACCGCTTGTCCCACCGACTTTTTGAGCATCCGGGTTTACCTGGGCGCTGAAACAACTCGCAGTATGGGTCTGGCTTACTAAAAAGCTAGTGCCGAGTGCTGAGTGCTGAGACAAAAAGAAGTAAATCAAAAAAGCTAATTTCTTGATTCTTCACTCAGAACTCGGAACTCGGAACTTAAGACTTTGAAGTGTGTCAATATCAAGCACCTTTAGCATCGTAGAGTGGACACTACCTGCTTTACGAAATTTTAATTTTAGATTGGGGATAAAAATCTCTGGGTACTTAAATCCTAGAAGCGTATTTGTACTGTCAGGTCAAAAGCTGACTGTGAATCTGCTTTAAAAGCCCAAAATCCATAACAATACCTAGTGGTAGAGGGAGTAATATTACTCCCTTTTTTCTTTGCAAAACGTCGAGTTTGTGCTAAACACTATACTGGATTTAATCATCCTGAAAAAAAGTGGTGTGAACAATGTGCGGAATTGTTGGATATATAGGCACTCAAGCGGCGACAGACATTTTACTGGCTGGGCTGGAAAAACTAGAGTACAGGGGCTACGATTCTGCTGGAATCGCCACTGTTTGGGAAGGTGAAGTTAATTGTGTACGGGCAAAGGGCAAACTGCATAACCTACGCTCTAAACTAGAACAAATAGAAACCCCCGCCCAAATTGGTATTGGTCATACTCGGTGGGCAACTCATGGTAAACCAGAAGAATACAACGCCCATCCCCATTTGGATACGGCAAAGCGAGTGGCGGTGGTGCAAAATGGCATTATCGAAAATTACCGCGACTTACGCGAAGAACTCAAAGCAAAAGGACACCAGTTTGTTTCTGAAACTGATACTGAAGTAATTCCCCATCTCATAGCCGAATTTTTAAAGAATATTCCCCCCTCATCTTCCTCATCTCCCTTCTTGGAGGCAATTCGCCAAGCTGTTAACCACTTACATGGGGCATTTGCGATCGCAGTTATTTCTGCTGACTACCCCGATGAATTGATTGTTGTTCGCCAACAAGCGCCTTTGGTAATTGGTTTTGGGCAAGGGGAATTCTTTTGTGCATCTGACACGCCTGCGATCGTTGCCTACACCCGCGCAGTGCTACCTTTAGAAAATGGCGAAATTGCCCGTCTCACTCCTTTAGGCGTTGAGATTTACAATTTTGCTGGCGACAGGTTGAAAAAACAACCCCGGCTGCTCAACTTCAATCCTGCAATGGTAGAAAAGCAGGGATTCAAACACTTCATGCTCAAAGAAATTCATGAGCAACCAGGAGTAGTAAGAGCTAGTTTAGACGCTTACTTTAATCCAGCCGAATCTACCGAATCGCCAATCAATCTTGGCTTACCTGCGGATTTATACAACGATTTAGAACAAATTCAGATCCTCGCCTGTGGTACCAGTTGGCACGCAGCATTAATCGGAAAATATTTAA
Source organism: Nostoc sp. ATCC 53789 (assembly GCF_009873495.1). Lineage (GTDB taxonomy): Bacteria > Cyanobacteriota > Cyanobacteriia > Cyanobacteriales > Nostocaceae > Nostoc > Nostoc muscorum_A. The sequence goes on from NZ_CP046703.1 coordinate 3,259,274, forward strand.
TCGAACAATTAGCAGAAATTTCAACTCAAGTACATTACGCTTCTGAGTATCGCTATGCACCATCACCCGTGACGGCTAACACGTTGATTATCGGTGTTACCCAATCAGGCGAAACTGCCGATACCCTAGCAGCTTTGACAATGGAAAAAGAACGTCGCCAAGGGAGAGAACCTAAATATCAAGCACGACTACTGGGTATTACTAATCGCCCCGAAAGCAGCCTTGGTCATCTAGTGCCCCATGTTATCAGTACCTTAGCAGGAATTGAAATTGGGGTCGCGGCGACAAAAACTTTTACCGCCCAACTGATGGCGTTTTATGCATTAGCATTGGATTTAGCCGCCCGTCGTCAGACTGTTTCAAAAGACACATTAGATAAAATTATTAACGGGTTGCGGCAGATTCCTAAAGAAATTGAGGCAACTTTGGAAAGTCAGGAACGTTTAACTGAACAGCTAGCCCATGAATTCGCCGAAACCCAAGATTTCATTTTTATAGGAAGAGGAATTAACTTCCCCATTGCTTTAGAAGGGGCGTTGAAATTAAAAGAAATCAGCTACATTCACGCTGAAGGGTATCCGGCTGGAGAAATGAAACATGGCCCGATCGCACTTTTGGATGCGAAAGTACCAGTAGTGGCGATCGCAATTCCTGGTAGTGTTTACGAAAAAGTTATTTCTAATGCTCAAGAAGCCAAAGCCAGAGATTCTCGGTTAATTGGCGTGACTCCCGTCAACGATGGCGAAGCTGCGGAAATCTTTAACGATCTTCTTCCCGTCTCTCATGTAGAAGAGTTACTTTCTCCAATTCTGACAGTAGTTCCTTTGCAATTATTGGCTTATCACATTGCCGCCCGTCGCGGTTTGGATGTCGATCAGCCTCGTAACCTTGCTAAAAGCGTCACCGTAGAATAGTATAATTTTATACTTAAAATTAAATACAATGGCTTCTGAAGAAATTCTATTGCTTGCAGAAGCCATTTTTATGGCAATGATTATAAATCTTTACTTAAACGCTGATACCAATTCAGCCAGCCAAAAGTGCGCTCAATAACCCAGCGCTTGGGTAAATGGACAAAACCCAATACTCCAAAGGTCTAAGAACAATTGCCACAATCCACCGAAACATATCCATCACCCAACGCATAAATTCTTCGCCTCGGTACCCGCCATCCATCCAAATGAAGCCTGTGAAGTCGCTCGTACCTGGTATCTTAGTGGTTTAAAAACTATTTTTAATTAGGAACCCACAAAGACACAAACAAAAGAATACATAATTAAAGTTCATCTGTGGTTTTTTGCCTTAAGTCTCATGAATCGTCAGCTAGCTATTGAAGAACCAATATTTTCCCATCTACCAGTGTTACCGCAAGAAGTAATTGCAGGTCTAGCGGTATCTCCCGGAGGTCATTATCTTGATACAACGGTAGGCGGTGGAGGTCACAGTCGCCTAATATTAGAAGCTGCTGAAGATGTACGGGTAACGGCAGTTGACCAAGATGAAGATGCTTTAGCAGCAGCGAAGAAAGAATTAGCTGAGTTTGGCGATCGCGTACAATTTATTTACAGCAACTTTGCTGACTATGAGTTTCCCCCCAATACTTTCGATGGTATCTTAGCCGATTTGGGGGTAAGTTCTTACCATTTAGACCAAGCAGAACGGGGTTTTAGCTTTCGCCAAGCCGCGAATTTGGATATGCGAATGGATCGAGGGCGATCGCTAACTGCTGCTGATGTGATTAATAATTGGGATGAAGCAGAATTAGCTGATATTTTCTTTAAGTACGGTGAAGAGAGATTATCGCGGCGCATTGCCAGACGTATTGTAGAACGGCGGCCGTTGCACACGACTACAGAATTGGCTGATGCGATCGCTTCTTCAGTGCCTCCGAAATACCGTTATGGGAGAATTCACCCCGCTACCCGGGTTTTTCAAGCTCTGCGAATTGTCGTCAACGATGAGTTAAAATCCCTAGAAACCTTTTTGGATAAAGCACCAAATGCCCTTGTCCCTGGCGGCAGAATTGCGATTATCAGTTTTCACAGTTTGGAAGACCGCCCAGTGAAGCATGGTTTAAGAAATTCACCTTTATTAAAAGTATTGACAAAAAAACCAATTATTGCTCAAGAAGAGGAAATTAGTAAAAATCCGCGATCGCGATCGGCCAAACTCAGGGTAGCCGAGAGAGTTCTGAATATTGAATAAGGGGAATGAGCGAATAAAAAGGTAGGGGAGCAGAGGGTAAAGAGGTAGTTTTCTCATTCTCTCCAATGCCCAATGCCCAATTCCCAATTCCCTAAGAGGTTGTTTGAAAAGTGTTTCACTGTGACTTTAGGCACTTTTAGATCCCCCTAAATCCCCCTTAAAAAGGGGGACTTTGATTCTGGTTCCCCCCTTTTTTTAAGGGGGTTAGGGGGGATCTAAAACTATTTGATACCGACAAAAAGACTTTTCAAACATCCTCTAAAACAACAATCTGCTAATCTAGCGTTGTTGAAGAGTTAAAAAATAATAAATGGAAATTAGTAATCTGTTTACAGCAGGTGGCGTAGTTATGTGGCCTCTGCTGGCATTCTCTTTGTTAGGTGTGGCGCTGATTATCGAGCGGATCATCTTTTGGGTAAGAATAAATAATCGGCAAAACAAGGTAGTGCGAGAGGTATTGCAGCTTTATCGCCTTGATAATGTAGTTAGTGCTTTAGATAAGTTGCAGAAAAATGCTGATTTACCCATTGCTCGAATTTTTTTAGCAGCTTTAGAGTTAGAAGAGCCGACACCAGAGGAATTTCGTTTGGCATTAGAAAGTGAAGCCCAAGCCGAAATTCCCTTACTGAAGCGATCGCAAAATATTTTTGAGACAATTATTGGTCTTGCGCCGTTGTTGGGACTTCTAGGAACTGTCTTAGGATTAATTAACTCCTTTGCCTCTCTAAATATTGGAGATGTGGGAGGTACTAAAACAACAGGTGTAACATCTGGGATTAGTGAAGCTTTAGTATCTACAGCATCAGGATTAGTAGTAGCAATCTTTACACTATTATTTGCTAATACTTTCCGGGGACTCTATCAGCGCCAGATAGCTTGGATTCAAGAATATGGTGGACAGTTAGAATTACTCTACCGCCGTCGCTACGAAAGAGGCGATAAATCATATCTGCCTACCAGATGAAGCGAAACTGGATAATTGTAAATTAGCAATCGGTAATTGGGATTAGTTTACTAGTTGTTACCGATTTTGCTCTGCAATTTTTGACTCTAATAGTGTTCTAAAATAACAAATAGCTTTTTCCGCTACACTTTTCGAGGAAATATTCCATGACTATTTGGGTAAATGAGCAAATTGATCCGTCTGGGATGATTCATGCCTGTATTGCCACTTGTAATGAATCTCAAGCTAAAGAGTGTCATGATTCCTTTCAGAATAATTTGACCGAGAAGCAAAAGGCAGCAGGTTGGGTAGCGCAATTGCGGACAGTTGATTCTTGGGATGAAGTGCCGGTGAATTCTTTAAAACTCAATTAATTGGGTGAGATAGAGTTAATTTTTTGGGGTTTTAATCGAACGGATTTTAAGAGCTTAGGCGTAGCCCGCCGGATACATCGCTTGTCTACACTTATGCTAATGCCTACAGCGATCGCAACAAATCCCATGACAACAGGTTAATAAAGGATAAAATTCGGATTAAAATTCTCAAATTATTAGCAAATGCTTCTAAAAAAAGTAACATAAGAGAGGAAAATGATGATTTTTCTGAACTTTTAAGAGCTATCATCTATACCGTAGATTAAATTAAAAAATTTGCATAAGCCGAATCAATTTAGTGAACTATCCCAAAGTTTACACTTCGGAGCAAGCCTGTCCCATTAATTTAGTTGGCGAAACAGGACAAGCGGTTCAAATTTCAATTCATGCTCCCAGTCAATATATCTGTGCCAACTGCGAACGGATATTACCGGATTGGAAACGGCAACCGTTTTTACGAGTAGTGATTGTCTTGCAGCAATCGCGTTATCAATTAGTCAAAAAAACAGCAGAAGTAGAGTCAGAGAAAGAACGCTTACGAGAAAAGTTTATGAGATTTGGCTGTGATTTAGCATTTAATCTGCGCGATCGCGGCTATTTAACTGACCTGATCGACCCTCGTACAGGCTACCCTTTACTATCTCATCCTGGAGCAATTCCCCATGATGACACAGCAGTTGTCAAAGCTTTGCTCAACTATCCAGTGATTAAAAATCAATGCCGTGTACTAGTGCATCCCGAATGGGGCGCAGCAGTTTATCCTAGCATCTTGATATCAGAAGCTCCCCCAATTTTGATCGAATGGGTTACAAAAGGTATAGCAGCTATGCATGGGTGGAAAGAAGTTAGTCATTAGTCATTGGTTATTTCTACTTACAGCCGCAATCAGAAGATTTAACAGCCATTTGCAGATTTTTGGAATGGATACTGATTGGTAAATAAATCGCCAGTAATAAATCAAGTTATGTGTTTTACAATCTCCAGAAACCTCTGTATCGTTGGGGATGTCTCGCTACTACGCCAAATCATTGCAATGGCAACTTTTGGACTGACTGGCTCGATATTTTTATAAACTACCCCAGTTCGTTGCAAATTTTGTAAAGATGCCGGCACAATTGCAATACCTATTTCGGCTGCCACTAAGCTAACAATTGTTTGCATCTGAATGGCTTGTTGACTTACAGAGGGACTAAAGCCTGCTTGCTGACAGAGACTAATAATTAAGTCGTAGAGTCCAGGCGCTAATATTCTCGGAAATAAAATAAAGGGTTCATTAGCAAGCGATCGCAAACACACATAAGATTGATTTGCTAGCAAATGTGCTTCAGGTAATGCTACTATCAGCGACTCTTGAAAAATTATTTCCCAGCTAAATGTATTTTCCTCCACAGGTGGACGAACAAACCCTACATCTATCCGACCTGTGCGTAACCACTCTAATTGTTGATCTGTAGTCAGTTCATGCAACTCTAGACTCACACCAGGGGCACAATTCCGAAAGGTTCGCAAAATAGTTGGCAAAATATTATACGCGGCAGAACTGACAAAGCCGATCGCTAATTCTCCGAGTTCACCGCGACTAGTTTGTTGACCAACTTGGATTGCCTGTTGTAATTGCCTGAAAATTTGTTGGACTTCATTTAGAAAAACCACCCCCGCTTCTGTTAAATACACACTTCGTTTTGTGCGATGAAACAGTTCAAAGCCCAATTCCTTCTCTAGCTGGCGAATTTGTTGACTTAAGGGAGGTTGGGCAATGTGCAATCTTTCTGCTGCCCGTCCAAAATGCAGTTCTTCTGCCAAGGTGACAAAGTAGCGCAGGTGTCGTAGTTCCATCTGTTACCTGAACTTATATCTTTTAAATATTAGTTAAAGTCAAAATATATATTGGACATAATTAATAATATTTTTTATTGTGATGATTATGCAGTCATCAACCTACCGAACTTGGTTGACGACTAGCAAACCAATACTCTGCAATGTAATTTCATAGTTTATGAATAATCTTCCATTACTCGACAATAATTGGAACACAGACCTGTATGAGGATAAACACGCCTTTGTCTGGCAATATGGCGAGAACTTGCTGAAAGTACTCAATCCCAAGCCCGGAGAATCCATTTTGGATCTTGGCTGTGGGACTGGGCAACTAACAGAAAAAATTGCTCAAGCTGGGGCTGAAGTGACTGGAATCGATCACGCATCCTCGATGATTGAGACAGCAAGACAAAATTATCCTCATCTACGCTTTGATGTTGCTGATGCCAGAGATTTTCAAGTATTGAAACCATTGGATGCTATATTTTCCAACGCTGTTTTACATTGGATTAAAGAAGCAAATGCGGCGATCGCTTCCATACATCAAGCGTTAAAACCTAGGGGGCGTTTTGTTGCAGAATTTGGTGGTAAGGGAAATGTTCAAGCGATCGTCACAGCTTTGTACAGTGCTTTAGAGGCGATCGCTATCTCTCCACAAGCACTGAATCCTTGGTATTTTCCTAGTATTGGTGAGTACGCTACCCTACTAGAACAACAAGGCTTTGATGTTACTTATGCCACCTTGTTTGCTCGTCCTACTCCCCTAACAGAAGGCGAAGCAGGGATGGCGAACTGGCTTGAAATGTTTGCTGATGCTTTTCTAGCAGGACTGTCTGCTGACCAAAAAATACAAATAATTCGCACGGTGGAAGAGCATCTTTTGCCAACACTGTATCAACAAGGTAATTGGACAGCCGACTATCGGAGAATTCGCATCGTTGCCATCAAACTTTAGATTGCTTGATAATCAAAGTATGCAAAGGCTTTAATATAAGAAGTAATTAAGGAAAAATAAAATCAACTATTTTTCGGTCGCCGCAGTTCCTTGGAATTAATCGGGCCAAGAATTTGGTTAAGGCTACGCAACTGTTCTGCTGTACCCATACCAATCAGCCGATCGCCTGACATTAAGACTGTATCGCCAGTGGGACCACCGATAAGAGTCCCATCAACGCGGCGAATTGCCAGAACTAATGCCCCAGATTGCGATCGCAATCTCGCCTTTTGCAAACTTTGACCGACAAAAGGACAGAAAGCCGGGTCGAGTAAAAATTCTTCCATATACAACTGACGGTCTGCACCTGTCAAAATCCCGTCTACAAAGTCCAAAACCTGGGGTCTGAGTGCCGCAGCAGCCATGCGCTTCCCACCAGTAATATAGGGGGATATCACTTCATCTGCACCACCGCGTCGTAACTTCTGCAAAGCTTCTTCTGTACTTGCGCGGGCAATCACCCGAATTCCCGAATTCAGTGTTTTAGCTGATAAAACTATGTATAAATTTTCGGCATCGGAAGGCAGGGCTGCAACAATACATATTGCCCGTTCAATACCAACTTTCAGAAGTGTGTCATCTAGGGTAGCGTCACCTTGATATGCCGTGTAACCTTCAGTCTGCGCCCTTTGTACAGATTCCATGTCAGCATCAATCACTACAAAAGGTGCGTCTTCTGCCCGAAATTCCTTGGCAATTTGACGACCAGTGCGGCTAAATCCACAAATGATGTAGTGTTCTGTTAGGGATTCCATTAACCGCCTCTGTTGCTGTAGCCGAATTCCTTCTTGAAAGTAGCCTTGAATGATCGCTTCTGTAAATCTGTTGACAATGTAACCAATATTGACTACACCCAACAAAATCAGGGCAATTGTAAACAATCTTCCTCGGCTACCCAGTGGGTGAGTCTCTCCGTATCCCACAGTAGCTAAAGTGATGACTGTCATGTAAGCTGCATCTTCCCATGACCAGCCCTCAACTAATGAGTACCACGAAGTGCCAATGAGGAAAACACCGCCAAGAGCGATCGCCCCGGCCATTAACTCCTTTTGGATACGTTGATATTTTTGCTCAAGTGTTGAGAATGACGTAACAATAGTACTTTTAGCCTACTTTTTCTAGTTTTCTACTAACTTTATAGCATTAGTCTTTTTTAGTACATTTAAACTACAATTTATCCAAACTCAAGACTCCTAATACTTAAAAATATTCATCTTTAACTTTACATGAAGCTCTAATCCCTAGAAGCCTATTTGGGCAGATATGCAGATAATCAGGTTTAACGTAGTATTGCAAAAGCTACTCTCTCGTCGAGATTGGGATTGTTATCTCGGTGTATTTAGTGTTCTCGGTGCAGATAAGGATTACGAACGTTTTCCGGAAATGAGCGAAGCTGCCATATATGCCGTTTATGCCGTTATGACTCGTATTATGTTAAGCCGTTCAGCCGTCTAAAGATTTACTTTATAAATGGTCTTTTAGGGCTATGAGGCAATACAGTTCAGATAAGACCAAAACACTTGTAGAGACGGCGATTTATCGCGTCTCGAAAACCCAAAATTTTTGCCAGTAGCTCTTAACCCAAGCGTATTGGGCTATAAGGCTCGTAAAAAAATACTAAAATTTTCTCTTCACTCCCCCTGCTCTTTTCACGATGATCTCACTTTTTCGCGTTCCTCCCCCCTTAACTGAAAAGTATTGGGGCGCAAGGCTTTGTACCCCTACAAATTTACAAATAATTTTGAATAATTTATTTTTTGTAGTCCCTTACGAATCAATCAATACAAGTTTACGAACTTCAGAATTGTTTCCCTGAGAGCGACGTGATGAGGCAGCAGTGAGCAAAAACTTCCAAGACTTAGGAGAAAATATAGATGGATCTATAATTGAAAAAAAGCTCTTGAGGTTTTTTTGCTTCAGTGATACTAAAATCCAATGGAGTTTCAGGTAATTTTTTATATCTTGAAAGCCGGGAATCTTTGAGCGATGTTGCTCATTTACCAAGGCATAAATTTTTTCTTTCATCAAAATATTTGTCGCCAACCGCCGAGACAAAGAAAACTTTTGATTATATGCACCGGGCCAAATAGTTCGGTACGCAAGACACTGGTTAAAGAAAATAGCATCACCAAACTGAGCAATCCTAATCCACGAATCGATGTCATCACAGTTAGCATCAAGTGTGGAATCCCAACCACCAGTTTGCACAAAAGCATCACGTCGGCAAGCCACTTGTACAGGTGTGCCAAAGGGTACAAGCTCTAAGAGCATACCGTAATGAATATCGGCTTGGGGGATATAAAAAGCTAAACCAGGGCCAACTTGCGGGGTGCGACTGAGTTCAACTTCATTGCCATCTACCTGAGCCGCGACACAAGAGCAGATTACAGCATCGGGATGAAGTGCGATCGCCTTAGCCATCTCTTCTATGCAGTTGGGAGCTAAATAATCGTCATCATCTAAAAACTTAATCCAGTCGCCGCTAGCTTTGGCAACTCCAGCATTTACCGTTGCTGCATGACCAAGGTTCACTTCATTCCGATGGTAAACAACCTTGTCCCCTAAGCTTTTGAGATATGTTTGGGTATCATCAGAAGAACAGTCATCGGCAACAACCACCTCACACTCAATGGTTTGGTTCCGAGCCGACTCAATTGCTCTTTGCAGCAAGTTCAAGCGATTATAGGTACTGATGACGACGCTAAATTTCATAGATTTACACCTGTGGTACAGCATTTTGCAATATAGCTTCGATCTACCGAGTCTTGTCTCAGTAAAATTATCAATCTCCAATAAGTAGAAGTAGACTGAAATAGGATTATCGATTTATGATTGATGATCGTGGGTTTTTTTTTAAGCAGACAGAAAGACTATGAGCGCTCAAGAGATTATCCGCTCCATTGAAGCGGAACAGCTAAAATCAAATTTGCCCGACATTTTTGTGGGCGACACCGTAAAAGTAGGAGTGAAAATTAAAGAAGGCGAAAAATACCGGGTACAACCCTACGAAGGAGTAGTGATTGCCAAACGCAATGGTGGCATCAACGAAACTATTACAGTCCGTAAGGTTTTTCAAGGTGTAGGCGTTGAGCGCGTATTTCTGTTGCATTCTCCCCGGATTGATAGCATCAAGGTATTACGTCGTGGTAAAGTCCGCCGTGCTAAACTGTATTATCTCCGCGATCGCGTAGGTAAGGCAACCCGGATTAAGCAACGGTTTGACCGCCCTTTGTGATTCGTGCTTCTTTCATTGTGGGAGAAATCTCAAGCGGCATCTGCCGCTAACTTGTTTTCTCAACCAAATTGAAGTATGATAGAGATCGCGTGTTGCGTTAAACTAAAATTTAGTTCAGCGCAATAAGTGAATACAAAACAGCTTGTGCGCTCTTAGTTCAGTTGGTAGAACGCAGGTCTCCAAAACCTGATGTCGGGGGTTCAAGTCCTCCAGGGCGCGCTCAAGAGCAAAAAATAAAGCCCGAAATAATTACGCAGCTGCTACATTAGCAGTTAGTGATAATAATTTCGGGTAAACTTATTGTATTTGCAGTTGTTTTGCTTTCAATTAAGTAAAATAGAGTCGAAACTGCAAAACTGGAAGAACAAATTTTAGATTTTAAATTTTAGATTTTGGTGAAGCAGCCCGGTCTTCTCTACGAAACGCTTCGCTAAGGGGTTTTCCCCCATGAGTGACTGCTGAACCCGAAGGGACTGACAAAAAATCAAAATAAATGCACAACCCAGAATCTGAAGTTAAGTACCTTTGCCTTAAAGCGCATGGTAAATCTAAAATCCAAAATCCAAAATCCAAAATCCAAAATTGAGTAAGAAACGGGGGGATAAAGGGTCGTGGCCAAAAAAAGTGAAGCAGAATTGCCAGAAAACACAAATGGTTTTAGCTTAGGCAACTTCATACAGGGAACCAAAGAAGAACTTGACAAAGTAGTTTGGCCCAGTCGGAAGCAAATAGTGAGCGAATCCGCTGCTGTGTTGTTGATGGTGGCACTCTCCGCATCTTTGATATACTTGGTCGATGGATTGTTTGGTTGGGCAGCAAAACAGGTGTTCTGATGACTTTTGCAACAGACGAACCTCGCAACTCCACGTTGCAGTCGGAGGAAACAGGAGAAACAGCAGAAGCAGCGTCAAAAGAAGCACGCTGGTATGCTGTACAAGTAGCTTCAGGCTGTGAAAAGCGTGTAAAGACTAACTTGGAGCAACGCATTCAAACTTTTGATGTAGCTGACAAAATTATCCAGGTAGAAATTCCGCAAACGCCAGCGGTGAAAATCCGCAAAGATGGCAGTCGCCAGCATACAGAAGAAAAAGTTTTTCCTGGCTATGTGCTGGTGCGGATGATGATGGATGATGATACCTGGCAGGTGGTACGAAACACCTCTCATGTAATTAACTTTGTTGGTTCAGAACAAAAACGTGGTAGCAGCAAGGGTCGCGGTCATGTCCACCCCATACCACTGAGTTCTTCGGAAGTTGAACGTATATTCAAACAAACCAGCGAACAAGAAGCTGTTGTCAAAATTGACATGGCTACTGGTGATAAGATAATGGTGCTTTCTGGTCCATTTAAAGACTTTGAAGGCGAGGTAATTGAAGTGTCTCCAGAACGGAGTAAACTTAAAGCCTTGCTCTCAATTTTCGGCAGGGATACACCAGTAGAATTGGAATTTAATCAGGTAGAGAAACAGAGTTAAATACAAATGGCGAAGAAAGTAGTGGCGGTCATTAAACTGGCCCTGAATGCTGGAAAAGCCAACCCAGCACCACCAGTTGGGCCCGCCTTGGGTCAACATGGTGTTAACATCATGATGTTCTGCAAGGAGTACAACGCCAAAACAGCAGACCAAGCTGGAATGGTGATACCTGTAGAAATTTCGGTTTTTGAAGACCGGAGTTTTACATTTGTACTCAAAACGCCACCAGCATCAGTGCTGATTCGGAAGGCGGCGAAAGTTGAAAAAGGCTCAAATGAACCCAACAAAAAGAAGGTTGGGTCAATTACTAAAGCCCAGTTGCAAGAAATAGCCCAAACGAAACTCCCCGACCTCAATGCCAACGACATCGACGCGGCAATGAAGATTGTGGCAGGGACGGCTAAGAATATGGGTATAACAGTCAAAGATTAGTCATTGGTCATTGGTCATTAGTAAAAAAATATGAAATGACAAAGGACAGATGACAAAGGACTCATAAAAAAATTATCGGGGGAGAGGCGAGGCTTCGGAATTACCCCAGGAGAAAAAAATGGCAAAAATATCGCGTCGTTTGCAGACGCTGCAAGCAAAAGTAGAAGATAAGGATTATCATCCTTTAGAAGCTTTAGCCCTTCTCAAAGACACAGCAACAGCTAAATTTGTTGAAGCTGCGGAAGCGCATATCCGGTTAGGAATTGACCCCAAATATACAGACCAACAGTTGCGGACAACGGTAGCACTGCCTAAAGGTACAGGACAAATTGTTCGGGTGGCAGTGATAGCCAGAGGCGAAAAGGTAAACGAAGCCAGCAACGCTGGGGCTGATATAGTCGGGTCAGAAGAACTGATTGACGAAATCCAGAAAGGTAGAATGGATTTTGACAAGCTGATTGCCACACCAGATGTGATGCCACAGGTGGCAAAGTTAGGTAAGTTGCTAGGCCCCCGTGGTTTGATGCCATCGCCCAAAGGTGGAACCGTAACATTTGATATAGCAAGTGCGATCGCAGAATTCAAAGCTGGTAAATTAGAATTCCGAGCTGACAGAACTGGTATCGTTCATGTTATGTTTGGTAAGACAACCTTCTCGCCTGAAGATTTATTAGTCAACCTGAAGGCATTGCAGGAGACGATTGACCGTAACCGTCCTTCAGGAGCTAAAGGTCGTTATTGGCGCACATTTTATGTGTCAGCCACAATGGGGCCATCAATTAAAATTGATGTCACCGCCCTACGAGATTTAAAACTGAGCGAAGTAGGTTAATTTTTAGTCATTAGTCATTTGTAAAGACAAAAACAAAGGACAAATGACTAATCATAAAATCGAATAGGCAAAGCCGGAGACAGCAGGTGCTAATAGCTTAAATACCCTGCCGAGGTTAAAACTCTAATTGTCAAAATTACCACCCCTAAAGGCGTGATAACTATGGCATCACGAGTCTTAATACTCAACCCCGGCTAATACTAGCCGGGGTTTGTTGTTTGGGTTTTCAGGTTTAAAAGAAACATACAAGTAGGGCACTTCCCCGATTATTTTAAGGAGGTGAGATTGGAATGGGTAGAACACTAGAAAATAAAAAAGAAATAGTAGCTGACCTCAAAGAAACTTTGAGTGAGTCAACTCTGGCACTGGTAATTGACTATCAGGGGCTAACAGTTTCGGAAATCACAGATTTACGGCGGCGGCTACGTCCTAGTGGCACTGTTTGTAAGGTGACGAAGAATACCCTGATGGGCATTGCCATTGAAGGTGATGAGAAATGGCAGCCTTTGTCGGAATTACTAAATGGTTCTTCCGCCTTTTTGCTAGTAAAAGATGATTTTTCATCGGCAATTAAGGCATACCAAGAATTCCAAAAAGTTACCAAGAAAACAGAACTTCGTGGTGGTGTCCTAGAAGGTCGCCTACTCAAAGAACCTGATGTCAAGGTACTGGGAGACTTGCCATCTAAGGAACAACTCATCGCGCAAATTGCTGGGGCTATCAACGCCTTGGCTACCAAGATTGCTGTGGGTATCAACGAAGTTCCTGGCTCACTGGCTCGTGCTTTGAAGGCTGTGGCCGACCAAGAACAAAGTGGTGGTAGCACCGAAACTGCTGCTGTACAAGATAGCAGCGCTGAAACCGCTACTGAAGATAATAGCAGTACTGAACCTGCTGCTGAATAAACTTTGTGGTTCATCAGTCAAGAGTCAAAAGTCTATAGTTAAAGACTAATGACCCCTGACAAATAAATAATCAAAATTACAGGAGTTATATCAATGTCTGCTGCAACCGATCAAATTTTAGAACAACTAAAAACCCTTTCTTTGCTGGAAGCTTCTGAGCTAGTCAAGCAAATTGAAGAAGCTTTTGGCGTAAGTGCTGCTGCACCTGTTGGCGGTATGATGATGATGGCTGGCCCTGGTGGTGCGGCTCCGGCTGAAGAGGCTGTTGAGCAAACCGAGTTTGAAGTGATTCTCGATTCAGTCCCAGCTGATAAGAAGATTGCTGTGCTGAAGATTGTCCGGGAATTGACCGGTTTGGGTCTGAAAGAAGCAAAAGACTTGGTAGAAGCTGCTCCCAAGGCAGTTAAGGAAGGCATTGCTAAGGATGCTGCTGAAGATGCTAAGAAGCGCATCGAAGAAGCTGGCGGTAAGGTGACTATCAAGTAGTCACAATTCTATTAGCAATTTTTACATTAAGGGAGTCTGAGTCAGGCTCCTTTTTTATCGAGACAGAATTCAGGAGTCAGAATTGTAAACGAAAAATCGTTAAAAATCTGCCAAGTGGACAAGATAATGTTAACTTAACAGGCGATTGATGCGATCGCGCTTCACATTCAAGGATGGTAATAAATTTCTATTCAAAGAAGGGTTAAGGATGTAAAACAATCATAATTTACACCCAAACTCCTAAGTCCTAAATTTTATACTTCTTCTGAGTTTTCACTCTTACGTCCTGGGGATGCTTCGTAAAGTGCATCTAGATGTTGACGCGCATCTTCAACGTTAATCGAACGCATTACCAAAAGCGGCTCTTTAATTAAGTTACCCGCACTATCTAATAACTCTGGATGGGGTACAAACTGTTTTTTTGATGAATAATAACCGTATTTACCTTGATTATTCATTGGTGAGGAATTCGTTGGGTAAGTTCGCTCGCGATCAAAACTGAACATGATCAGGTTACGAATTAAGTTGCCAACAGCCATAAATGCAAGGATTGTAAAAGCAAGAATGTAAAGCAGGTGTAACATTAGATTTTCCTCCAGAACAACAATTTTTAAAACTTTATTTTGTAACGCTTTGTTTCGCCGACACTGTGACTCACAGTTAAGATGACTATTTGACGCACTTTTGTGCGCTTACATTTATATGAAGCTATTTGTCAACCGTTATTTCACTTACGGTAGCATAGGATACATTATCTTGTTAATCCAAATAATGTTAAGAAATTGTTAAGCTTTTTGTACTATCTCTTTGATGACTGGTTTAGCATCTTGTCGTTAGACATTAGCTAAATAGTCTGCGGAAATTTAACAGATGCTCCCATCTATTTAGACTTCACGCTCTTGACGAAAGCGCATTGCAACATTCCAGCATTCTGTTACTAATTGATGCCAAGGCATTAACGTTGCCATATCAATTCCGACTTGTTTATCGGTAGCAGCAAATAGCATTTTGGCCGTACTTAGTTCTTCTTGCGCTTGTTTAACACGTAAGAGCAAATCAGATTGTTCTTGGTCACTCATAAATGATAGCTGCTCAGTTTCGAGTAAATGGCGCGATCGCGTAAACCAATGCTGAAAATCTTCTAGCAGTGGTTCTAAAACCGTTTTCAGCAACTCAGTCCCTGGTAAATTTGAGTCTGACATAAATAAGAAGGATTTTTCCAACTTTCTTACTAATATTAACGTTATTTACGTTTCTTAATATTCTTTTTATTTATTCTAATCTACTAATTTCGGTAAATGTAAAATAAATGTAACAAATAGTACAGATTTTATTATATAGTCTTGCTAATGGGTCTGTACAGTTCCTTTGGAGAGACCGTATATATATATATATCGAATGGGAGGGGTAGCTGACACCGAGTTGCAATTCATAAGATAATTTAGCGATGTCTACGACGGGCTACGCCTACGCCTGGAATCCTGAATTTAATACTCAGATACCCGATCAAAAATTTATCTTTATCCCTGGCGAAAATTAATTCGGTAGTTGGAAGATAAAGCTGAACTGGCAAAAACCAAAGTCGCTATAGTTGAGTAAGCCTACAGATTCAGATAAATCACCTTTTGTAATCACTTCGCCAACGGTTCAGCAGCCAATGTCGCCAAATTCATCAAATCAATCACAACAGTCAGAACAAGTTGAAAAAATCTATTTACCACGTACCAGCGAATCGGAGAACTTAAAAAAGATTCGTCACACTGCTTCCCATGTAATGGCAATGGCGGTACAAAAGCTGTTTCCCAAGGCGCAAGTTACAATCGGCCCTTGGATAGAAAACGGTTTTTACTATGACTTCGACAGTCCAGAACCATTTAGCGAAAATGATCTCAAAGCCATCAAAAAAGAGATGGCGAAGATTATCAATCGCAAATTGCCAGTAATTCGAGAAGAAGTCAGCCGCGAAGAAGCCGCACGCCGGATTCAGGAAATTAACGAACCTTACAAGCTAGAAATTCTGGGAGATATCAAACAGGAACCAATCACCATTTACCACCTGGGGAATGAATGGTGGGATTTGTGCGCGGGGCCTCATCTGGAAAATATCAGTGAATTAAACCCGAAAGCAATTGAATTAGAAAGTGTTGCGGGCGCTTATTGGCGTGGGGATGAAACTAAAGCCCAATTACAGCGCATCTACGCCACCGCTTGGGAAAGTCCAGAACAACTGGCTGAATATAAGCGGCGTAAAGAAGAAGCACTACGCCGAGATCATCGGAAACTTGGCAAAGAACTGGGATTATTTATATTCTCTGATTTAGTAGGGCCGGGTTTACCTTTGTGGACACCAAAGGGTACTTTGTTACGGAGTACCTTAGAAGACTTCCTCAAGCAAGAACAATTAAAACGGGGTTACTTATCTGTAGTAACACCTCACATTGCCAGAGTAGATTTATTTAAAACCTCTGGACATTGGCAGAAATATAAAGAAGATATGTTCCCCTTAATGGCAGATGATCAGGAAGCTGCTGCACAGGAACAGGGCTTCGTTATGAAGCCAATGAACTGCCCCTTCCATATCCAAATATATAAGAGTGAGTTACGCTCTTATCGAGAACTACCAATGCGCCTGGCGGAATTTGGTACTGTTTACCGCTACGAACAATCAGGCGAATTGGGCGGTTTAACGCGGGTGCGTGGTTTTACTGTAGATGATTCTCACCTGTTCGTTACTCCAGAACAGCTAGATAGCGAATTCCTCAGTGTGGTGGATTTGATTTTGTCGGTGTTCAATAAGCTGCAACTGAAGAACTTTAAAGCTAGACTCAGTTTCCGCGATCCTGCTAGCGATAAGTATATTGGTTCTGATGAAGTTTGGGACAAAGCCGAAGGTGCGATTCGCCGTGCAGTTGAAACCTTGGGGATGGAACACTTTGAAGGGATTGGAGAAGCCGCATTTTATGGGCCAAAACTTGACTTTATCTTTAGTGATGCCCTGGATCGGGAGTGGCAATTAGGAACAGTGCAGGTAGATTACAATTTACCAGAACGCTTTGAGTTGGAATACGTCGCTGAAGATGGGGTTCGCAAACGTCCAGTGATGATTCACCGTGCGCCTTTTGGTTCACTTGAAAGGTTGATTGGAATCTTAATTGAAGAATATGCGGGCGATTTTCCTTTGTGGTTAGCGCCAGTGCAAGCTAGATTACTACCCGTGGGTGATACACAGCTAGACTTTGCTAAAGATGTGGTGGCGAAGATGAGAGCCTTGGGCATCCGTGCAGAAGTTGATACCAGTGGCGATCGCTTGGGTAAACAAATTCGCAATGCAGAGAAAGAAAAAATACCCGTGATGGCAGTGGTGGGAGCCAAGGAAGTTGAAACCAACACCTTGAGTATCCGTACCCGCGCCTCTGGGGAATTGGGAGTTATCGCTGTTGATGAGGTGGTGGATAAGATGAAGGATGCGATCGCTAAGTTCGAGAATTTCTAAATAAAATTTAACCGCAGACGCACACTAATTATAATTGGTGTGCGTTTTTTTTGTGGATTGGAGCATTAGCTAGCTGGTAGGTTTTGGTAAGGTGCGATCGCGTTCTACTTGTAGGCTGAAACCCTAATTTTCTCGTTGATGGAGATAAAAGGTGGATTCATCCAGTTCAAATACTCATTTTAATTTTAACTTTTCATGGGATTTGGAAGTTCAAAAAGTATTACAGACAACAAAAGTTTTCTCAATCACCGCACCCAAGAAAACTTTCTGATTTATTCAAGACTGATAGCATAGATTTAAAGACTTGTGGAATCTGCTCTTCCTAAACAGACTAGACTTGCATAAATTAATGTCAATAATTTTTGACTAACATTATGAACCGCTTTACCTCTATTTTGCTGGCTGGCTTGATAGCATCTGCATCAGCTTTGGCTATTTCTCCAAAAGCTGAGGCTAATACACCAGCGTCTTATGTTGCTGAGTCTGATAGCTACGGCTATCGAGACAACAATGATGGTAACTACGAACGTCATAGTCGTCACTACAGAAATGGTGATTATGACCGCCAGAACGACCTTCGCAACATTCGTGACAACGATCGCCGTTATGACCGCAACAACGATCGCCGCTATAACCGCCGATATGACCGCGATAATGATCGCCGCTTTGACCGCGATAATGATCGCCGTTTTAACCGTGATAACGATCGCCGCTTTAATCGCGATAACGATCGCCGCTTTAACCGCGATAACGATCGCCGATATGACCGCGACAATAACCTTCGTAACATTCGTGATAATAACTTTCGCTATGAGCGCGATCGCAACTGGGGTCGTTATTAATCCCTGTGCCTATCTATTAAGCTTACTTCCAAGTGAACTGAGCATTGATTCTACTTGGCGGTAGGACAGACACGATCTCTTTTTCCACTCATTGCCATATCTGACTTTTCACTCTTACCTAGAAAACCTCGCTTCCATTCCCTAGCAAGAAAGCTTACTCAGGGTTTAGGTTTAGCGTTAGCTTTTCTATATGATGATGTGAAAAGTCAGATTTTTATTAAATGAAGAATTTACCCTCAACCAAGACTCATTAACGGAGTTGAGAGGTGGATTCATCCAGTTCAAAAACTCATTAATGGAGTTCAAATACCTCGTTCACTTGTTAGCGATCGTCAATGTCCTTTGATAACCTCTGCAAACTCCTGTCCGAAAAACATCCTGCTACCTTTGCCAGTTGGGTATTAGGAACACCGCAAACTTCCGTCAAAGTCCTCAAAACCGAATTGAGCATTGAACCAATTCGCGCTGATTATGTCACATTTTTACAATTACAAGGACGCATTCTCCATCTGGAATTTCAAACCAAACTAGAATCTACGCCACCCCTACCCTTGCGGATGCTAGATTATTGGGTGCGCTTGTATCGTTTGTATCGTCTACCAATAACGCAAGTTGTCGTATTATTGCTTCCCCCTTCACCAGAAACAGTAATTGAAACTGTCTTCTGTGTGGAAACTACCCGTCACGAATATCGCGTGATTCGCTTATGGGAAGAAAATCCCGAACTATTCCTCAACGATCCAGCTTTGTTACCATTAGCACCACTGGCCGCAACCACGCAACCCCAAGCTTTGTTGCAACAAGTTGTGGGAAAAGTTAGCCAACTTGAGCCAAGACAACGACCAGAAATTTCTGCTTACACCCAAATCTTAGCGGGGTTAAAATACAATCAAGACTTGATTCGACAACTATTTCGGGAGGGTATGATGCGCGAGTCAGTGATTTATCAAGAAATTCTCGCTGAAGGTGAACAACGAGGCGAACAACGAGGACGAAAAGCAGAAGGGCAATTGCTCATTCTCCGTCAACTTACTCGACGGGTGGGAGAATTACCCCAAGATATGCTAAACCGGATTGAAACTCTCTCCTTAGAACAATTAGAAAATCTCGGTGAAGCATTATTGGATTTTCAGGCGATCGCGGATTTAGAAGCCTGGTTTGCTACATTAGAGTTCAATTAACTTGAATCCCCAAGGTTTGAGAGCCGCTAAAGCTATTTCTTCACTTACACCTTCATAAGCTTCCCATTCCAACGGATGCTCTTTAGGATGTCCGTCGCCGACATTACCTGCAACCTTAATTATTGGACAGTTGGCGATGCGATCGCGCTCTAGCCCCTTTGGAACTACTAGTTGGACTTTGTGACCGATAAACTTCGCTGTACTTTCTTCAGCAATCGATTCACGGATTAAACAAATATCACCAGCTGTCCCCCAAGTAGTTTGGTAGATGTGGAGGAATGATATATAAGGTGCTGGTTTGATGGATCTTTTTAGAACATGCATTATCTGTAATCCTTACACTATGAATCAAAAATCATAAATCATATAAGTATTTTCTATCACGTTCGTAGGGAAGAAGAATGTTTTTAACTCACTTTTTGCACTTAGTCTAAGTGATTAGAGACTTCTTGGTGGAATATAGTGGTTTTCTAGTCAGAATACAGACCTAACCCCCAGCCCCTTCCCTACAAGGGAAGGGGAGTTAAGATCAGAGTGGAATGGCATACAAAGGAGCGATTGCTAAAACACGATAATTGCCCACAAACTAGCTCCCAAAGCGATCGCGGCTAAATGTTGCCCAAGGAGCGATTTCACTGGTTGCTTGGCAATTTTTTGCGTTAATAACATAGTCATCAACACTGAGAAAATTATCGTTGTACCTTGCAAAAAGGCAATCACAGCTGGGTGAGCAACCAATATTGGCAATTGTTCTCCACCCAAACCAAGAGTAGCAAAGGTAACAGGCAAAATCTGTCCGCCTTCGCCTAAGCCCAAACGCAAATAGTGAGCCAAGTTTCCGCCCAACACCAATGGTAAATAGCCATAAGCAAGCTCTACAAATGATTTTGGCTTTCGGTTAAAGTTCAACAATTTCAGCAAACGATAAACCCCAAAGGTAAAGATCGCTGGGATAATTAACACTAGCAGCGATAATCCGAAGTGCTGCCAAAACTGAGTTAAATCCAATTGTAACCCCAACCAAGATTGCAATTCTGGCAAGCGATGCAGATATATCCCACCCAACAGCAAAAACAATAATGCTACTTCATAAGTGCGGGGTACATGAGTTGTCCACAATTCAATTCCAGGGGGACGCAAGTTGAATTCAACGGAACGATGGGGACAGGCTTTCAGGCAAGTCATGCACAGTACGCAATCTCGGTTATCTTCTAACTGCGCGGGGTGGGAGTATAAAGGACATCCATTAGTTTCCATCCCTTCGCCCTTTTGCGGCCCACCTTTATAACACTGATAGGTAGTGCAACTGGCAGAACAAATACCTTGCTGGGCGCGGAGTTCCGTCATTGAGAGTTTGGCAAATAAACCATTCATCCCACCAATGGGGCAGAGATAACGACACCAAAACCGCCGCTCAAAAATGGCAGAAAAAATCATCGCCCCGGCGGTAATTAACAGCAGCAAACAAGCGCTAAGGTAAGCGGTATTTTCTAAATGCCAGAGTTCTTCCCATAAGAAAATTAGGGTGAATAAACCAAACATGAACCATCCGCCCCATTTCTCAGCTTGCTGTCTCGGCCAGCGTTTGAGTTGTCGTGGCCACAGCCAGAGAGATAACTTTTGGGTAATTTCGCCGTAAATCATGAAGGGACAAACAGAACACCAGATGCGTCCCAAAAAGGGAAAGAGAAATAAGAAGAATGGCCACCACCAAGCCCAAAATAGATTTAATACGAAATTGCGATCGCGGGTTTGTGGCCCAATAAATAACACCGCAACGATGATTGCAAAAACCGTTGCAGTAAAACCATAGTTAATGCGATCGGGCCACCAAGGACTACGCAAAAACCGCCGCAAACTAGGATAGGCATTTAACAGATTTACTCGAAATCGTTTTTTCTTTGTTTCGGCTGGCCAGAAAATTTCTTCTGTTAATTCATCAGTACCCTCAGCTTGCACGATCGCTCTTTCAACCAGATTTTTCAGTTCCTTGAGGTTCCCAGGAAAATCATAAGACTGGAGGCGACGTAAAGCTTCTGGGGTAATATGCGGTTTCGGAACGCCTCTAGAGCGAATGTAGAGACTGGTATAATATTCGACCTGTGCCTGAATATCAGCTTTCCGCACCCGTAGCGGTGGTACTTTAATAATGTGACCAACGGAACGTTCAATTGTCGGCTGAGTTTTTTCGGAAACAATCAGAATTCTGGCTTTACTGGGACGAGGTTGGGCTACTGTTTCTCCAGAACGACTGACGGGGGTATACATACCAGTTTTGAGCAACTGCGTCACCGGAGGTAATAATTCTTCGGGTAGTTCTTGGATGTTATTGAGAACTAAAGTACCTTCTCCCAACCATTCTAATAGTCCTGGTTTACCGCCAGCGCGACCAAATAAGTCTGCGCCGCTAGTTTGCAGAATACCGCAATTTACTTTAATGATTGGTTCTCGCCGTTTTGGAGAACCAAAGTGGATAAGTGCTGCTATATTGTCTTTTTCTAACCCTGGTTCACCGAAAATATCTACTGATTTGCGATCAGCAGCAGCTTCTCGAATTTGCTCCCGCAGGCGCACAGCATAGCGACTTGTACCGACAATTCCGCGTTGGGCTTTGGTAACTAAGTATGGACGCAAAGCTACAGAACGTTCTTGTTCATAGCCAAGTGCAGATGTTACCTGAGCTAATTCTTGAACCAATTGGCGAGAAAAAGCCTGAGCAATTTCGGGATATTGGGTGGCTAAAGCCCGAAATTTAGCAGCAGGTACAACCCACAAATGACATTCAGTTACGGTAGTAATTGTCAATGGAGTTAATTCTTCCAACAGCAATTCTTTGAGGTGAATCACTGCACCAGGGAGGAACCCACAAGCTAAGGCTGGATTAGTTTCATTGGTAGTATTGCTGTCGAGTTGACCTTCGACGAGAATATAGAGGGCTTCTGGAGGAGTGCCTTCGCTAACTAAGTCAGTTTCGGCACTTACAACTTGTTCTTCAATTACTTGTGCGATCGCATTTAACACTTCAGGCGAGAGAATTCCTAAAGTGGTGCGTTCCTGTAGCCATATAACCGTTTCTGGAGATGTCATCCTAAGTTCTCCGTGTAGGCTGCTGTATAACCAGAATTATCCCTTGAAGCTGAGTCAAGAATTTAAAATTCTGAATTCTGAATTCTGAATCAAGTTCAGATCGGACTACACTTTAGCTTTTCCTTTAACTTCTCCAGTAAGTTCCAAGACCTTGTTTCATTTTCAGAGATAAACAGAGGAAGCCAATAGATAGCTTTCTCCATTAACCTATTACTATCATTATTTAAATCTTCAATTAATTTTACTACTGACTTAAATCCCAGCTTAGGAATTGCAAAATCTAACCATAATTTAATAGTTTGAGCATTGGATTCTAAAACTCCATAGCTAAACATTTTTGTGACATAATCTCTTGTATGCAAGACCTTCTTTGCTATTACAATAGTAACCAGGCTTTTTTGTTCAACCATGCTCTTGATAATTTCATATACTGCAACTTCAGGTATTGATTTCAGATAATCTAAAATTACCTTTTCCTCCTGAGAAGTTAAGGATCTATAAGTACTAGTCTGTATTAATTGTTGAACACGATCATTCATAAGTTATTGTCAAAATCCATAAGGTATGAAAAGGTTTAATGGCAAACCAGCGTTACCTGCTGAATTAGCTGATGGTTTGTAGTGACCAGAAGCATTATTCCAATATTTAATTTGACCTTTATTGTTTTTATTATGACCAAAGCGAATTTGACCTGCAAAGGCAACGTTGTTACCTCTTGCAATATCAATATGACTTCCGAAACTAAATTTTTGCCTTGCTATATATATCTGGACTCTCTGCACTACAAAGTTATACTCACCATTAGGTGTAAACACTTTTTTGTGAGGTGTTTTATATCTCCACTTCTTGCCATCAAAGAAAAGTTCATTACGTCGAATATAACTAGGAATATCTTCGGGATATAGATTCGCAAAATATTCTGCTCCTGAACTACCTCCTGATGGCAGTCCTGAATCAATAGTATGCCAAGGGCTAGGAAATAGTGCAGAATATTTTGGTACGTAAGAAAGTTTAAGTTGCACATCTGATAAATTAATTTTAACAATCGATTCAGGAAAATTATGGCACTATATCTAGACTCAGCGATCGCATCTGAAGCCGAAGTTGTTAAGCTTTGGGGATGGGTGAAAGGCATTACAACCAATCCCACGCTGTTGTCTCAAAGCGATACTCCACCAGAAACCACGCTCAAAAATTTGGTTGCCTTGACTTCTGGCCCTTTATACTATCAACTTGTGGCATCTGATAAAGCTGGGATGCTAGCTGAAGGTAGAAAAGCTTTCGAGATTATTGGTTCACAAACAATTTTGAAGATTCCCGCAACACCGTTAGGTTTTGAAGTGGTGGCGAGTCTATCACCAGAAATTACCTGTTCGGTGACAGCAATTTACAGTGCAGCACAAGCAGCAATAGCACGGGAGGCGGGAGCTAAAATTGCTATAGCTTATGTAAATCGGGCTACGCGGTTATTAGGTGACGGTATTGCCTTAGTGCGGGATATGGCTAGCGTCCTCAAAGGCAGTGATACGAAAATCTTAGCAGCTAGTATCAAATCTCCAGAAGAAGCAGCCGCATCGTTGCAAGCCGGGGCGGATCATTTGACTTTACCATTGGCAATGTTGCAAGCGATCGCAACTCATGAGTTTTCACAGAAAACTGTTGAAGAATTCGCTAAAGGAGGCATTGGTTTAAGATAATTCGTAATTCGTAATGACGCTCGAATACTCGCTAACGTAATTCGTAATTAAATATGAGTTTGTCAGATATCCCTAATCTCTGGGTTCCCTTGGTACTTTTAGGTTTAATTATTGTCGCTGCTGTATTTTTTAGTCGTAGCAATTGATTAGTAAAGTATTACAGTTGAAGTGGAGGTATAAGCTCTATGTTCGCTGTTGTCACACCCGATACAATCCATTTGCCCCCAGGCGCAGTAGTACGCCTACCCGGAAGTTGGCAAGATTATCAAGCACTGAATAAACAACTAGGCGATCGCTCTTCGCCTCGTATCAAGTATCGAGATGGAGAAATTCTCTTGATGGCACCACTACCAGAACATGGGCGTAAAGTCAGTGTAATTGCAGATGTAGTAAAAGTTTTGCTCGACCATCTGGGGCGAGAATACGAGGCATTTACCCCAATCACAATGGAACTACCACAGGAAAGTGGTATAGAACCAGACTACTGTTTTTATATTGAAAACTGGCAGGCGATTGCAGGTAAAAACCGCATCAATTGGGGCGTTGATCCATCACCCGATTTGGTGGTGGAGATAGACATCACCAGCTACACAGATGTGAATGACTACCTGCCTTATCGAGTACCAGAAGTTTGGTTGTTCAGGAAGAACCAGCTTGTAATTTACACATTGCAAGGTGATGTCTCACGACAAGCCGCTTCTCTGCGAGACGCTCCGCGAACGCGTCTACGCTACACAGTTGAAAGCAGTAGCCGTTATTTCCCTAACATCAATGTGTCAGAGGTAGTCACAGAGTGTTTAAAAATTGCCTACGACCGTAATACTAGCGCCGCAATTCGGGAATTACGACGGAAATTGGCGAATGAGAGTTAAAATTCCTACCTTGGGATGCTTGCTAGAGCTACATACGTTTTAAATCTTGTAAAACTGCGGCGGCTGATTGATAGCGATCGCTAAAATGATAGCAAACCATTTTATCTAAAATACCCGCCAGTTCTTCGCTGACTGGCACTGTTTGCCGCCACATCACATTCCCCGTTTCTGGATCTGGGTGGAGTTCTTGCGGTGGTATTCCAGTTATTGCTTGAATACCAATCATTCCTAAAGCGTAAATGTCACTACATAGACGGGGATGGCCTGCAAATTGTTCTGGAGGTGCATAACCCCGTGTCCCAATGGCTACTGTGGCTAATTCTGTTTGCTCATTAGTCGGCGGTTGCATCAATTTGACTGCACCAAAATCAATCAATACCAGCCGATTATCTTGAGCGCATCTAATAATATTAGTTGGTTTGATATCACGATGAATTACTCGATGCTGGTGAACAAATTCTAGAACTTCTAAAACTTGTTTGAACATCTCTATGACAAATGATTCGCTTTGCACATCCTGCACAGGTGGTAATTCTTCACTTAAAGTATGTCCTTCGATATATTGTTGAATTAAATAGAATTCTTGGTCATCTTCAAAATAAGCAAGTAGTTCGGGAATCTGATGATGTTTACCCAAAGATTCTAATATTTCAGCTTCACTATGAAACAATCTGCGAGCAACTTGCAAAAATCGTGTATCTTGACGGGCTGGCATTAACTTTTTAACTACACAAGTAGGATTACCCGGTCGTTGAGTATCCTGTGCTAAATAAGTGCGACCAAATCCACCTGAACCAAGAACTTGAGAAATTTTGTAGCGTCCACCCAAAAGCAAATTACCTGATTTTATTTCTGGTGAATCAACTGGGAGAGGAAAACCAAGAGACGAATCGGGAATTGCGGTTTTGTCTTCTAAGAGTACATTTAATTGTGCGATCGCTTCTTGTTGTTTTTCAACTTGCAGAATAATCACCTGAGTTTGTCGCTGATTTTGGTAGCTAGTATAAGCGATCGCACAAATACTACTAACAACCAAAGTAAGAGCAGAGGGAATTAAAGGCACCCATCCAGCTTGCAAAAACACACCAATGCAGATTCCTACTAACCCAAGTAGAGTTGTTCCTCCCACCGCTAGCAACAGCAAGGGATTTTGCCATCGCCATACGATAATTCCACCTAAAAGCGACCAGCCCCACATCCAAATAAATTCTACCCAGTCGGGCCAATACCAAATTAAAGGTCGCCCATCCAACACTGTACTGATGAGTTGACTTGCTATCTGTGCATGAATAAACAGAGCAGGCATTCTGGCTGGTTGATCTGGCAAGGTGCTGTAGGGTGTATAAAATCCGCCTGGAGGTAAATTAGCCGCAGTAGTGCCAATAATTACAAGACGGTCTTTGAATAAACTGGAATTGACTTGACCACTGAGGACTTGCGTGAGGGTTACTTGATCGGCAAGACTGTTAGGGTGACGATAATTTAATAATATTTGATAGCCATCTGTATCCAGATGTTGATAGCTACCGGAATTAGGTTGTAAACGCGGGAATAGGCTTTTACCTAACTGTAATTCTTTTTTATTAGTAAACTTGTATTCAATACCTTGTTTCTCTAGATAATTAATCGCTATTAGCGCCCCAAAAGCAAATGATGTTGTACATTTATTGTCTGTAGAGTAAGCAAATAACAAACTACGACGGAGAATTTGGTCGTTTTCATTGTCAGAAACGACATCGCTAAACCCAACATTATCTATAGGAAAATTAGGCGGTGGCGGAATTTCATCTCTACCCAAACTGCTGAAAAAACAAGTGCTGACAATGTTATCTTGATTTTGAAAATTAATTGCCAAATTGTTGTTTTCTGGTTGGAAAAGATATAAACCAACAATTCGCGGTTGATAAGACTCGATTTTTTTTAATAGCTGATTGATTGTCCGATCTGATAAAGCCCATTTCTCTCGTTTAAGATCGTCGTCAGTGATTTTTACTAGCAAAATCCGCCGATCAGGTGCTTGTGCTGGACGCGATCGCAACATTTCATCATAAACTCTTAACTCCCAAGGCTGTAACCATTTGAGTTCCCGAATTCCCCAGATAAAGACGGTGACTCCCACACTGGTAAATAAAATAATCTGCAACCAGCTTTTGTTCTTGGAAGTTTCACGGGAATCCTGAACTTTGATAAAAGGGACACGGATTTTTTTTAATAGTCCACTAATCACAGCGTTGCGGCAGTAGCCTGAATTGGGTAGATGTTGCAGGCGCAAAAGTTAATTTTCGGACTCTAGGTTAAAAGCTAATTAACCTGAGCTTCTCTATTAATGTAGCAATTTACTTGTTGGTGAGAAACCTTGGCGTATTTCTACTCTTAAAGCAAGCTGACGCGCAGCATCAACTATAGAAATAAGCGATGTCTACGACAGGCTATGACGCTAGTTCGCTCTTATTCTCTCCCATTGCTCGCCATCGGAGTCGCGCAATGGCACTAATCATCTGTTTGAGATGTAGGAGTATCTTCAACAGCACTGGCAATAGAGAAAGAAACAGGATTAGTAGATGGTGTTAGTGAATCTAACCGGGGTTGTTCGAGCGATGCTTCGATACTTGGATCGTCAAAATAGGAGCCAATAATCTTATCATAGTTAGAAGCAACAGCTAAAAAAGCGCCACCCAAAATATAGATAGGTAGTGGCAAATTAAATTCTTGCAACCAGTCAAAGAATTCCGCCAAAGCAAACAGCACTAAAAAGCAAGCAAGCCAAACTCTCATATTTTCTATTTCCTAGATTGAAACAACTCTATTAATAGCTTAAATAGCTTGCATGATAGTTGATGTAGTACATAACCATCAAATTACAACCTTTATAACCATAGATAGGTGCATTCAGAGTTATAGCATCTGCTATATTGCAATATCTTGTAAAAAAATATATTTAGCCTATGCCTGCAATCAAACAGCCAAGCATTGCACTGTTGGTTCGTGAGACTCGGCAGTGCCTCAAACTATCACAGGTAAAACTGTCAACGATGTTAGGAGTTTCATTCCACACTGTAAATCGATGGGAAAATGGACGAACACGACCTTCGCCACTCGCTATGAAACAAATTGAAAAGCTATTATACCAGATGGGAGAACCTGGTGAGGCACTTTTAACGAAATATTTTTAATAATGGCAAATGTAACACAGTAGCATCATAGATGAAGTACTACCCATTCGTGAAAAATTAATGCCAAGCAAGTACTTTCAGCTTGATTTCGCAGGCATCTTGCCAAATCATTAGAGCAAGGTAAATTAGTAGAAGCGATCGCTAACTTAATAGCTGAATAAACCTGGCTCTATGTGATGTCGCTTTAGACTTTAGGTGTGTAATGCTCCCTAAAATGCTCTGGTGTACACAGAGATATGTGTACACCGAAGAGAAGGGTTGGAAGAGAAGTCCTTCCAAAATTATTGAATTGGTGTTCTAGGTATCATATCTGAATTAGTTTCTATTTTTCACTGATCAATGTTGGTGGAGTAATAGCTGCATATTCTTTGGATGTCAGCAGTGCTTCCTGAACATCAATCTTTTTGGGAAGAATTTTTTCGTTATAAAATAAATCGGCAACACTTTGTTGAGCTTTCATCAATTCTGGGGTAATTCCTTTTAATCGATAATTAGCGCGTCCAGAAATTATTTCTTGAATGGGTAAATCAATTTTAAGTACAGGTGCTATGAGTTTGGCTACTTCTTGACGATTTGTTTCTGCCCATTGACCATTTTTATCAATCTCTTCCAAGATAATCCGAAGTAATTCGGGATTTTCTTTAGCGAACTCCCGTGTTCCTACATAGTATCCGCCTGGAGTACCGATATTTGTCGCATCTCTCAACACCCGCGCACCGTGGAGTTTTTCTACCAAAGCTAAATGAGGATCGCCTGTTACCCAAACAGGAATAGTGCCCTGAATAAATGCACCACGAGCTTCGACATTGGGCATACTTAATACTTGAATATCACTATATTTTAAGCCAACTTCTTCTAAAGCTTTGATAATGAAATAGTGAGAAGCTGAACCTTTTTGAAAGACTACTTTTTGTCCTTTAATTTGCACTAAACTCTTAATTGGAGAACCTTTAGGAACTACAATTGCACTCCCTTTACCGGAAGTAGCAGTAATTCGTCTACCAGCAAGATAGACAATTCTTGCACCAGCAGCTTGGGCAAAAATAGGAGGGGTTTCTCCAACTGAACCGACATCAATTTTGCCGACATTCATCGCTTCCATTAATTGCGGCCCTTGGGCAAATTGTGCCCACTCAACTTTAACACCCAAAGGTTCTAAACGTTTTTCTAAAACTCCTCTCACTCTAACTAAGTCACCAGAGCTTTGATAACCCATTCGTAGAACTTTTGTTTTCAAAGCAATGGTTTTTGTTGCGGCTGGATCTGCTTTTGGTTCGGTTGCACTATTTGTATTTCCATTGGGCGATGTACAACTAATTAATGTGGTAGATAAAGCCAAAAAGCCAGGCATTACCAACAATGCAAATCTTCTGATAATTGGTGAAGTTTTTATTACAGTATTGCTCAACATTTTTACGACGCTTATTAAATACAGTTGATATCTCAATACGCTTCAGTTATGGTTAGCGCTCTTTGTCAAAGTCATTTTTTTAATTAACCGCAGAGGCGCAGAGTACACAGAGAGAAGAAAGAGAAGGAAAAAATTGCTTGATTGAACTGTATTGATTTATATATTATCGTATTTGCTCTTTGAATAAAGTGTTAATAAACACTACCTAGCAGAGACAAGAAGGTTTTTTGTAAATTTATTTTTGTGAGTGTGCTTTGAGCAATATTTATTTTAAGAACCAAGATTAAATAGAGTTTATATTTGATTTATAAAAATCTGCACAATTCAAAAATGATTATTTGCAATTATTGTTAAGACTAGAAAGTCTCAGAATAAAGGCGGATTAATATATAGATTTCTTATGATAATCTAAGTGTTTTTTATTGTCTTATTTAGGAACGAGGGTGGATGACTACCACCCCATTGTTAAAAGTAGATTTCAGTTTTTTAAGGCGTTATATCTGTCTAGATAATAAAACCTAAAAAGGACGGCTACCTGCAAGACTAACTCGTTTCAAAACCCGTCGCTCATTTGGATCAAATGCTTGACGGTAATGCAAGGTAGCTTGATTATCCCAGTAGACAATATCACCTACAGACCATTTGTGTTGGTAGTAGAATTTGGGTTGATTTAGATGCTGACGCAACTGTTCAATCAATTTATAACCTTCTTCTGGTTCTAACCCGACAATTTCAACTTCTGTCGCTGCATCTAAGTAAAGATGCTTTTTACCACTCTCTGGATGTGTCCTAACTAAAGGATGGGGAAAAACAGGGCTTATTAAAGGAATATTCTTATCTAAACGATATAAAGGACGCGGTGCATTCCGGTCTTGTAAGAATGGGTTGTAGGTAATTAGCTGTAAATCTGCAATCCGTTCTTTGGTGGTTTCATCTAATGCCTCATAGGCCAAATTTGTATTTAACCAATAAGTATTTCCACCATGAGTTGGTATTTCCAAAGCATAAAGAAGCGAACCACTAGATGGGGTGGGAGTCCATTTGTGGTCAGAATGGAAAGTTAGTTCTCCAGTACCGGTATAGCCGCCATCGACATTAGAAATCGAAATCACCACCGGGGTTTCTCCCGGTTTAGAAGCTAATACTGGAGTTTCATCAGATGGTATAAAGAGTGCGCCAAAGTATAAAGCAAAGTTCAAAAGCTGGTTATCAGAGAGCTTTTGGTTTTTGAAGATCAATATATGGCGATCGCGTAAAGCTTCCTTAAGTTGTAATATAACTTCAGGTGCGATCGCTTGACTGGCATCAAGATCGGTAACTATCGCCCCCAAAGGAGCATCGATAGGACTTATTTTAACTTTTGTCAAAGTCGAGGTAGGCATAATATTCTCCTGTGTTTTAATTTCTTTTTGGGTATATATAACTACTTATTAGCTAATACATCTGAAGGAGTAATTTTGGCGTATTCTTCAGGGGTTAAAAAGCCATCTCTAACATTCACCTTTTTCGGGATAAGTCCGAGGCTGTACCACTTATCTGCAACTTCTTGTTGCTTGGTAATAGTTTTCTCAGTAATTGGTAGCAGCCCATAATCATATTTATTGTGCATTATTTCTAGAGTCGGTGGATCTAGCTGAGTTACAGGAGCAAGTAGTTGTGCTACTTCCTTGGGATGATCCTTAGTCCAGATTTCTGACTTTTCTAACTCCTCTAAAAACATTTTGATTACATCAGGATGAGCCTGATAAAATTGGCGCGAAGTTGAGTAAAAGTTGCCAGTATCCCGCAATTTATCACCATCTGCTAAAACACGAGCTATTTTATTTTGTACATTTCTGGTACCGAATGGCTCCCAAATATACCAAGCATCCACCTTATTTTGACTGAATGCCGCATTTGCATCTGCCGGTGCTAAAAAAACTGATTGAACATCGCTCAGTTTCAACCCCGCATCTTCTAATGCTTTAACTAATAGATAGTGGCCGATAGAAGCTTTCTGAAAAGCTACTTTTTTACCCTTCAAATCAGTAACACTTTTAATTGCAGAATTTACAGGAACTAAAAGTGAAATAGCTTTACCACTAGGACGTGTAGTAGCTAGATAAACAAGGGGCGCTCCTGCTGCTTGTGAAAATACAGGAGGTGATTCGGCTGTAGATGCAATATCCAATCCATTTGCATTCAAGGCTTCTAGCTGTTGTGGCCCAGCCGCAAACTCAGCCCACTGTACTTTAAAACCCAGAGGCTCTAATCGCTTTTCTAAGGAACCTTGCTTTTCTAAAACTGCTAAAGCGGAAAGTTGTTTGGAACGTACAATCCGTACTACTTGCTTTTCTGTAGTGCTAGATACGGCCACTGACTCAGGAGAAGCTGCTGACTGTTGAGCGTTATTTTTGGCTTCACTACAACTTGATAGGGTTGTCGATAGCATTAAGCAGTAGCCCAAAGCAAATAGCAAAGAACGACGTGTTGTTCTTGGGCTTTTTCTAAATTCAAACTTTCCTTTTAAAGCTGGCATGGGTTGTTTTATTGATTCCCTTTAGGTGGTTAGAGCAATGATGATTAATTGCAATATCAAGAACGAAAATGTTTTTTAAAACTCCAATCAGTAAATGTTTTTATAACTTCAAAAACTTTACTGATGAAATTAGGGAAGAGAGTGGGTATTACCCACCCCGCAACGACTCGAGGAACTGAAACTTTAATAGTGAGGTGGCAAAAATTTAGGAAGTGGAGTGAGAAAGGCTCACTCCAGTGTCGTGCTAGTGGAAGATTAAAATTTTTGAGTGAAACTCTGCCCTGCCAGCGTTCAATTTTGCTAGTGCTTCCAAGCGACTAGGATTGTAGCCTTGAGTTCTTCTGTAAAATGTCCAGATGGCTCAACTGCTAGCAGCGCTTCTCTGAGATCCTTTTCAAATGCTGGAGCGTTATCACCATAGAAAATTTTGAGAGAGAAGGCTGTAGTGTATAAATAGCCGAGATAGCTATCGATAGTCCAAGATTTTTCAAATGGCACTTCATAGTTTTCTTGACGAGCAAAAGCTGAATTGCCAATTACGACTTCATGGGGAGGATCGACTGGCTTACGAGTCCCTTGTCCTCGTTGTCCAGTCCGTCGTTCTTCACCTAACCATTTTTTTACTACTCCAACAGCAGCTTGTTTCCAAGGTAGATTGCTTTCCCAAGGATTATCACCAGTCTGAAGCAGTGCTAATCCACCATCATCAGTTAGCAATTCATAAATGCGTTCAAGCACTAATTCGCGTTCCATCCAATGGAAGGCTCTACCAATAGTGGTTAACTTAAATTTCCCTAAACTAGAGTCGATTAACTCTGCTCCTTGTTCTAACCAAGTAATATTATTTGCTCCGACTGCTGCTGCTTGGCGTTTAGCTTCTGCAATCATTTCTGGATCGGGATCGATCGCAACAACTTCTTCAAATTGGGTTCGTAGGGGAATTGAAATTAATCCTGGGCCAGTACCCAAATCAAGGAGTCGTCCTTGACCATTGAGATTAAATATTTCGGCTAGTTTATCAAATACAATCGGTGGGTATTTGGTTCTATATTGAGCGTAGCCCTCAGCTGCTCCCTCAAATAAACTTGGGTCGTAGGTTGGAAGTGTTTTTAGTTGAGTCATATCAATTTTGGATTTAGGTAAGGGATTTCCAAGAAATAAATTTATCCAAATAAACGAACCACAGAGGCGCAGAGAACGCAGAGAGAGGAGAAATAGAGAGGATCTTTGCGTCAGTTTTGGGATATTTTAAACTCTCATTTCTCCGTGTCCTCTGCGCCTCTGCGGTTCGTTATTTAGGAGAAATGTAGAGTGGGCAAGGCCCACGCTACAAGTGAACAGAGGAAATGGAACATGGAACGTTGTGATTGTCCTTTGTCATTAGTCCTACCCTGCGGGAAGCCGCTGCTGCGTCTATGTCCTTTGCAAATGACTAATGACTAATGACAGTTATTTCTTAGCAGCCAGATATTCGTTTGCGGCTTTCTCAACACCTGTACCCTTGAAGAAGTCTTGATTGAGACTGGTGTACAACTCCAAGGGATGGATTGAGAGGAAGTAGCGGAGGTCTTCTTCGGTAATGATTTCGCGTTCTGCCATTGAGTAGGCGTTGGCAGTAACGGCGGTGATATCTGGAACATCCCAGTGACCGGAATCGGAACCTAAGAAGGCTTTAACGCGATCGCCAAAAGGATTAGCTGCACGATTAAATGCTTGGCTTACACGGGTATCGTCTGATTCTGTACCGAAGTAGAAATGATTCAAGAAGCGATCGCGCACATCTTCTGGTTTCTCAATTCCCGCTAGTTCAAATTCATCAAGTTCACCCGGATTTTCTGGAGCCAATAATTGATGGTGGAATCCTAAACCGTCACCAATTTTATCTAAGCGTCCATCTACCAGTTCGCCACCGTAGCGAGTATACAACTCTACTAATGCTTCCTTGTCGATAATAGCAGGATTGTTATTTGACAACAAATGTTGTTTGTTGCGGGTTTCCCAGTGCCAAATAATATCGGCGTATAGACTAGCACCCCAAGCTGAACCACCTTCTAAGAAGGCAAACTTTAATTGCGGGAAGCGGCGAGTAACTCCACCAAAGAACAGCGATTTGCATAATGCTTCGGCTGCAAAGGCGAAGTGATTAATGTGATTATATTGGGCGTTGGTGACAGAACGCTGAGTTGTCCAACCTTGGCTAGAAGCATGAGTTGTGGGTACAACTTTTAGTTCTACGCACTTAGCCCAGAATGGATCGTAATCATATTCGCTATCTAAGCCAAAGTTATCAATCCAAACCACTTCGTTAGCGACTTCTTTGCCGTATTTTTCAAAGGCAGGAATTGGCCGACGAACGTAACCGGGGATTTGAATTGCTTTGAGTCCGAGAACATTTACCGCATATTCCAACTCTTCAATCCCTTCTTCGGGAGTGTGCAGGGGAATTGCCGCGATGGGTGTTAATCGGTCAGAATAAGGACGGAAAATATCAGCATGGTAGGTGTTAACTGCCCTACAAACAGCCCGCCGCATTTCTTCGTTGCCGATATTCGGGGCCATTGTTGCCAAGTTGGGATACACAACGGCGAAGTCTGTACCTGCTTCTTCCAAGCGCTCATGCAGCAACTTGGGTAAGCTAATGGTAGCCAAATTCAAAGTATTTTTTGTGGGACGACCCCACCAGTTAGGGCGATTGGTGCGATAAGCAAAACGTTCTTCCCAACTTTGTTTGTACCACTTAAAGCGCGAAGATCCTGGTAAATTTTCTTTGAAACGTTCTACAAGTTCAGTTCCACCAACTTGTTCTAAATAATCCAAGACTGCTGGTTCAAATTCTTGGGTATGTACATCGGTGTCAATGATCGGATAACCAAGTTTTTCCCGAATTTGAGCAGACCTGGTTTTTTGTGGGCGGTCTAAAGCGATCGTCATGGTAGTTTACCCTAAATTATTCAAAAGATTGGTATTTGGGTATGTAGTAAGCGCTTCAGCGCTTTCTTCGGCACTAAAGTGCTTACTACGAACAATGATTTTTAAACCTTGCTAGCCAAAAATTCATCTGCGGTTTTCTCAACAGCCGTACCTTTGAAAAAGTCACGATTCAGGCTGGTGTATAACTCCAAGGGATGAATTGACAGAAAATATTGCAAATCTTCTTCGCTGATAATCTTGCGTTCTACCATTGAATAGGTATTAGCTGCGATCGCAGTAATATCAGGTACGTCCCAATGACCAGAATCAGAACCCAAGAAGGCTTTAACGCGATCGCCATAGGGATTAGCTTTGCGGTTAAAAGCTTGAGCTACACGGGTATCATCTGATTCTGTCCCGAAGTAGAAGTGATTCAAAAAGCGATCGCGGATATCCTCTGGCTTAGTAACTCCTGCAACGGCGAATTCATCCAAATCACCTGGTTCTAGGGGAGATAATAACTCAGCGTGGAAACCTAAACCGCTACCTAGTTGATCCAAACGACCATGTACTAATTCGCCACCGTAACGGGTATATAGTTCTAGTAATTCTTCGCGATCGATATTGGCTGGATTGTTGTTTTCCACCAAATGATCTTTATTGCGTGTATCCCAATGCCAAATCAAATCGGTGTACAAACTAGCACCCCAAGCTGCGCCTCCTTCTAAAAAGGCAAACTTGAGTGTGGGGAAGCGGTGAGTGACACCACCAAAGAATAAAGATTTACATAGGGCTTCCGCAGCCGATGCAAAGTGACCAATATGGTTGTATTGGTAATTGCTAATGGAACGCCGATTTATCCAACCCATACCAGAAGAGTGGGTGGTGGGTACAACTTTCAGTTCTACGCACTTCGCCCAGAAGGGATCGTAATCATACTTACTATCCAAGCCAAAGGTGTCAATCCAAATGGCTTCGTTGGCTACTTCTTCGCCATATTTCTCAAAGGCGGGAATGGGGCGGCGGATATGTCCGGGAATTTGAATGGCTTTGAGTCCCAGAATATTTACCGCATATTCCAATTCTGCGATCGCCTCTTCGGGCGTATGCATGGGAATAGCGGCAATTGGTGTTAAGCGATCGCTATAAGGGCGAAAAATATCAGCGTGATAGGTGTTGGCTGCACGACAAACAGCCCGCCGCATTTCTTCATGACCGATGTGTGGGGCCATTGTTGCCAAGTTGGGGTACACAACGGCAAAGTCTGTACCAGCTTCTTGCAAGCGTTCGTGTAATAACTTTGGCAAACTAACGGTAGCTAAATTTAAAGCGTCGTTAGTGGGACGAGTCCAGAAAGGAGGGCGGGCGGTGCGGTAAGTGCGGCGTTCATCCCAAGATTGTTTAAACCATTTAGAGCGAGATGCACCGGGTAAGTGTTCTTGAAAACGCTCTGCGATCGCAGTTCCAGCAACTTGCTCTAAATAGTCTAAGAATGCTGGGGGAAATTCTTGAGTATGTATATCTGTGTCAATGATCGGATAACCAAGTTTTTCGCGGATTTGAGCAGACTTGGTTTTATGTGGACGGTCTAGTGCAATAGTCATGGCCATTTTACCTAGATTTTCAAATGGATTGGTCAAGAAGGAAGCAGAAAGTTTACAGGGCTTACGCAAAATAAAGGAAAAACGAACCGCAAAGGCGCAAAGGACACGTTCGCCCTTGGCGTTCCCGAAGGGTAGGAATGAAAGTTTTAGAGAGTTATTGCGTGAGTCCTAAGTTTATAAGTCTGGGAGTTGAGCCTTTGAGCTTGGGAGTTGAGCTTTTGAGCTTGGGAGTTGAGCCTTTGAGCTTGGGAGTTGAGCCTTTGAGCTTGGGAGTTGCACCTTTGAACCTGGAATTTGCACCTTTGAACCGGGGAGTTGCACCTTTGAACCTGGGAGTTGCACCTTTGAACTTGGGAGTTGCACCTTTGAACCTGGGAGTTGCACCTTTGAACTTGGAAGTTGCACCTTTGAACTTGGAAGTTGCTCTTTTAAAAGACTTAATTACAGAAATTTGTTTTTCTTGCTCAGAAAAGTCACTGATTTCTATCTCCTCATCTTCGTCATCTCCCCCACTCCCCACTCCCCATTTCCTATTTTTCTTCAGCAACCCAGTCTGTTAATTTAAAGTCCGACTTTGCTAAACCCTGCGAGACTAAAAATTTCTTTGTTCCCTCTAAAAGTTTCACTCCCTCGGCTGGTAATGGTTCTTCTGATACCTGTCTGAGTGGGAACGATACTTTTATAATATCGATGGGATATTTAGTAGTTTGAGCATGATACTGATAATATTCTTCAGAATTAGCTTTTAAATCCTTAGCTGCTTCTGTGAGAATTGCATTAAATTTCTGTGGGAAATCAGGCTGTTTTGCCAGAAAACTTTCAGTTGCTACAACTAATGATGTCCCTGAAAGACCCTTATGATTCGCAGAAGAATCAATCACTGGAAACCCTTGTGATTTCAGAAAAGGCCCCAGATCGCTAGAGGTTGCATAAGCTGCTATATCACCACGTTCTAAAGCCGCTTTTGCCTCAGTAGTCATCAAGTGAACAACTTTTACATCCTTGGCAATTTTAGCTTCAGCTAACAGACCCAGCAGGTATCGGTGCATATAAGAGCCTTTTTGGGTAGCTATTTTTTCACCCTTAAGTTCAGCAAGCGATCGCGCACCATTCTTTTTCGCTACTAACCAGGCGGTTGTATTAAATTGGCTAATCCGCAACAGTCGGGTTTCTTGACCCCTAGCTTTCAAAACTATGGCTGGTGTATCGCCTAAAGAACCAACATCTAATTGTCCGGCGACAAGCGCCTCATTTAGATCCGGCCCGTTAGGAAATCTTGCAAAAGTAATGTTTTTAAATCCTGCTTTTTGCAACTCACGATTTAAAATTCCTTTTTTCTTTGCCCAACCAAGTGCCCCTGTAGGTTCAGAACTACCTACATAACCTATTCGTAGGGTAGAAATATTATTAGATGCAGCGACAGCTTTATTGACATTAACAGCCTCAATGGATTGAGCAGATTTAGTTTCACCTTGGCTACATGCTGTAGTTAGTAGCAGTAGGACACAAGCTACTGAGGTTGATAATCTCGTACTAGACATAAGGTATCTAGGGCGTGTTTCCAAACCTCTCGTTAAGCAATCTCGTCTTTGAAGATCCCCCCAACCCCCCTTAAAAAGGGGGGCTTTAAGAATTTCTTTTCCCTCTTTAAAAAAAAGGGCTTTAAGAATTTCTTTTCCCCCCTTTTTAAGGGGGGTTAGGGGGGATCTTCGAGTTTGAAAACAGTCACTAGACTCAAAATACCTAATTTTTATAGGACTACGTTCTGCTTCCTGCTTCTTGCTTCCTGCCTTTTTTAATGCCAGCATGACTTTTTTCTCCGCCGCACTACTTCATCTGCTTCAAAATTTGGAATGTTTGATCCGCTTTTGCTGTTGAAGTACGTTTATGCCCCCAGCCGATGTTTTCCCGGTAACTACCCAGCAGCCCAACTTCTGCCAATTCTGCCTCGTTGACTGAAGCCGTCACATCGCTTTCTGGTGCTACATAAAGCGCATCAACTGGACAATACAATTCGCACATATAACAGGTTTGACAGTCACTCTGTCGAGCAATGGTTGGCGGCGCATCAGCTACACGGTCAAATACGTTGGTTGGACAAATATTCACGCAGATATTACATTTTATGCACCGCGATTCGCTGACCAACTCAATCACACTGCTGCTCCTATTTTAGATAAAGGCTTTTCTGTACTTAGCGGCTGACTCTTCACCCAAACCTGATCTAATCCGCCGCTAATCAGGTGATGTTGCTGGTTAGCATCAAGTTCTGGATAGTCTTGATGTTTGTGCATCCCACGAGTTTCTTTACGTTCAATGGCACTGCTGTACATCCATCGTGCTGTGGCTACCATTGCCGTAGCTTCTCGCGCCCGGATTAGCTCTTTATCTGATGTTACGTGGCTGTTGCGGAGTTCTTGCCAAAGATGATTTAGCTTACTCAAAGACTCGGTTAAGCCTTGTTCTGTACGGAAATAGTTCTTTTCGTAGGGGAATACTTCAGCTTGGACTGCTTGAATAATTTCATCAGTCGCTAAGGAGCGATGCCTTCGGCGGCAAGCTACGCTCCCACTCTGTAATCCTACCTCTCCAATACCCTTAACTTGTCGTTGAGTTTTGTATTCTCCCAAGCTGCGGCTATATTCAGCAGCCGATTTACCCGACCAATAGCCAGAAGATATTGCCCAAGCTGCGTTATGACTACCACCGCCAGTAAATCCGCCACAAATCAGTTCGCGTGTAGCCGCATCTCCAGCCGCATAGAGTCCCCGCACTGAACTAGCACAACTCTCATCGACAATCCGAATTCCTCCCGTACCGCGCACAGTTCCCTCTAAACGCAGAGTCACAGGGAAACGTTGGGTAAATGGATCGATACCTGCACGATCAAAGGGTAAAAAGAAGTTGGGCTGTGCTAAACGCATAGATGGCCGCATCGATTCCGCCGCTTTGTCTATGATGGCGTAAACTGGCTGTTGCAGTAATGTCTGGGCAATTACTGACCGTCTATGAGAACTTGCACCCGGAATCACACTACCGTCTTCGTAGGTGAAAGTTGCCCAATTATAAAACAGGGTTTTGGTAACTGAAGAAAAAGCGGGGGAGATGCCATAGGCATTGGAAAATTCCATACCTGACATCTCAGCACCTGCTTCAGCAGCCATCAGATAACCATCCCCCGTCAGGACGTTGCATCCTAACGCTTTACTGAGAAATGCACAGCCGCCTGTGGCGATAATTGTGGACTGCGATCGCACTTTCCATTTCTCACCAGTTTGACGATTCACACCTGTTGCACCAGCAACAGCACCATCGTCATCTACCAGTAGTTCTAAGGCGGGGCTATTATCTAAAATCTTGACTCCAGCGCGTTGAATTTGCCGCCGCATCAGCCGCATATACTCTGGCCCTTGCAGCGATCGCCGGTAGGGTTTGCCTTCATCGTCGGTAGGGAAGGGATAACCCCACTCTGCTAACTGATTGACGTTTGCATAGGTCTGATCCAGTACTCGATCCATCCAATTGCGATCGGACAAAAACCCACCCAACGATTCTCGACTCGCCTTTGCAGTTTCTCGTGCTTCTGGGTCAGGCGGCACATACCACACACCATTTCCAGATGCAGCAGCGCATCCAGTCGTACCACAATATCCTTTGTCTACCAGGACAACTTTTGCTCCACTTGATGCAGCACTCCAAGCCGCCCAAGTTCCAGCCGGGCCACCTCCAATCACAAGCACATCTGCTTCTAAGTCAAGTTCAAAATCGGTTGTTAACGTCTTCAGCATTTACAATTTCCCCCCATCGATAAAGTCTTAAGCATCAAGTCTTCACCCCATCGATGCTGCAAAATATTCAGAAATCTGTTTGCCCATTTACTTGAGGACTTCTCAGTAGCCTCTATTTATGGCTCATTTAGCCAGAATAGAAAATCCTTTAACTTGATCGGCGAACCGTAGTTTATTTATATAACAAAGCTTTTCACAGTTTGAGATAAAAAGCAAGCATTTTAACAAATTCAAATGTAAATTTATCAAAACAGAATTCAGGTGTCAGGACGGGCTAAACCCTAGCTATCCGCTAACAAAATTAATAATGAATGCTGTACAACGGAGGGTAGCAAGGCCGCGATCGGTAGAAATATCTTAAGAATCCTCATTTCTTTTAAGGTGGGGAGCCTCAACTAGTTTGTCAGTATTATGATGTGTTGAATTGGGCGATTTAGAATAGAAGCCACCTACCTCTGCCAAAGTATAAAGGGGTCTAGCTTTAACTTCTTCATAGATGCGCCCTATATATTCGCCTAAAATGCCAACACTAACTAACTGCACAGATCCGAGAAAGAAAATTGCCATCAAAATAATCGTGAACCCAGTTAAAGGCGAATGGGGAAGAAAAAGCCGCCAATACAAGATTAATAAAGCCATGAAGATGGCCGCCGCCGCCGCTAATAAGCCTAAGTAGGTTGATAACCGCAGTGGAACTATTGAAAAGGATACTAAACCATTAATAGCAAGGGCCAAAGATTTGCTGAAAGTGTATTTAACTTCCCCAGCAAAGCGGGGATCGCGCTCGAACCGAATTGCTGTTTGCTGAAAGCCAACCCAAGAACGCAAACCACGAATGTAGCGGGTACGTTCTGGCATAGAATTGAGAATATCTACAATTTGCCGATCCATTAAACAAAAATCACCAGTATCAGTAGGAATATCTACATCTGCAAGCTTCTTGAGGAGACGATAAAAAAAGTAGGCAGTAAAACGCTTAAACCATCCTTCCTTGAGGCGTTGAGTGCGTTGAGCGTAGACGACCTGATAGCCCTGTCGCCATTTTTCAATCATGTCTGGGATTAGTTCTGGCGGATCTTGTAAGTCAGCATCAAGGATGATAATAACTTGACCTCGAACAAAATTAAGACCGGCAGTAACTGCAATTTGATGACCAAAGTTACGAGCAAAGCTCAAGTAGCAAATGCGTGGATCTTTTTGATGGAGTTCTCGTATTAATTGTAAGGAGCGATCGCGGCTACCATCATTGATTAAAATTAATTCGACAAGACCATCTAGCCGATTCATTACTGCACTTAGTCTGCGGTATAGTTCGGGTATAATTTCTTCTTCGTTATAAATTGGAACAATCAATGAATACTTTGGTAGCATCTAGGAATTCCGTTTAATTTTGAAACAGCCAAGCTGACAGACTGCTTCTCATGATAAATGGTTTAGTTCTCAGTATACTTAGCAAGATTCAAGTCAGATTGTTATAGTTTATTTATTCTCCGGGTTGATGTCATCTGAAGAGTCAGATTCTTTAAGGCTTTCTACAGCTTTTTTAGGAAAAGTCCGACGATGGCGATACCAAGTAGACCCTGCTACTAGTATTCCAGTTAAGCCCAAAGCTAGTACTAGCGGCAAAAAATCACCTGTTTTGACTGCTTTCAAACCAGAACTACCTAGTAGTACAAAAGGTAAGACACTAGGAACAGTACCAAGTGTTGTGCCCATAACATAATCTTTAAAGCTAATCGAAGTCAGTCCAGCAACAAAGTTTACTAAGCCATAAGGCATGATTGGTACTAGTCGGATGGCAAACATATAAAAAAGCCCTCCACGCCGTACCTCCGCATCCATAGCTTGCCAGCGTCCTGCTAGTCGTTTTGCAACTGTTTTCCGTCCAATAGTACGAGTAAAAACGAAAGCAATAATT
Source organism: Nostoc sp. ATCC 53789 (assembly GCF_009873495.1). GTDB lineage: Bacteria > Cyanobacteriota > Cyanobacteriia > Cyanobacteriales > Nostocaceae > Nostoc > Nostoc muscorum_A. Next base: position 3,301,466 of record NZ_CP046703.1, read on the forward strand.
GCCGCAATAATTGCTCCAAAACTAGTCCAGAAAGTACCCAGCCAAGGGCCAAAAATTGCACCTCCAGTCAAATTCAACACTGTTGAGGGCAGAACTAACATAGTTGCTACAACATACAAAGCAACATAAATAATCGGTGCCCAGATACCAGAAGCTTTCAGCAAAGCCTGAATTTGTGCTGGTTCAATACCGCCAATCAGATATACTCCTATACCAGTTGCAATTATGCAACTCAGCGTAAGTAGTAAAATACCAGTTTTTAAGTTCCACACTAGAACTCTACTCCTACTTTTTTTGTAACATAACCCATCTTTCGCAAATATCCCTTTTAATTAACTCGCATAAACGAGTCAAAAACGAAATGTCCTCAAGATGTTTTTCACAGCCGGAAGAATCTTGAGAACAGTTAAGTTTTTGACAATCCATTATTAAGGATATGCCAGTGTAGCGATATTTGTTCAGTCTGGGGAATGTCAACAAAGAGGAAAGGGGGCAGGGGAGAATGGCACTAAGATAAGCGCAAACCCGTGATTTAACTGGCTTTTGAGTGTGGGGAGCCAGATTTCTTCCCCATCCTCCCACACCTCCCACACCTCCCACACCTCCCCTGCCCCCTGTCTCTTCAGTCAAAGTTCTACATTAGAAAACCTAAGTTTTCCCGATTAAAACCTAAAGACAGTACGAACCCAAGCAAATAAACTATCAGGATTGCTGGCATCAGAGTCCGGTGCAGTAATCCAGATTAAACCCGGTGTCACCTCAATATTATCTCCGATTTTATATTGGTAAAATGCCTCAACGTGCAGGGAGGTATCTTTGTCTGCTTGTCCTGCACCTGCTCCCAAATTTACACCCTGACTGAGCCTGGTGAGTTTCGGCTCCATACCAACTAAAATCCCCCCTAAAGCACCCTCACTAAAAAGATCGGGGAATGCTAGTCCTACGGCCCAATCCATTGCACTACCATCACCGCGCCCCAAATAGCGGTGCGCTCCGTAACTTATCCACCCATTAATTGCCAACTTGGAATTAACTTGATAGAACGCCTGTAGTCCATAAAGATTGGCTACAGTTCCCGCTCCAGCTACGGTGCTGTTTACCAGGTTACTACCGACTGCTGGGCCGAAGTTTGTTCCGCTTAGACCTTGGGTATTTGCTGGACTATAAGTATTGACGTAAGTTGCCGCCACCCGAAAATTTCGATTAGAGGAGTAGTAGATTATCTGTGCTAAAGCTAAATACCTGCCTGTAAATAAGCCATTATTAGTTGTGGGATTACCACCGTTTGGTGCGCTGTATGCTATCCCTACTTGAACCTGTTTGCCTAATTTTTGGAGTATGGCAATTCCGGGCCCGCTATCTCCATAGTTATAGACCAAAGACCGCCGTGAAAATCGTGAAATCCCATTAGCACCGGTTGCAGAAGACGATTCAAAATATGGATTGATAGGGCCAGAAAGACCTATCTCACTAGCTCCATCAGATAGGGCATAAATGTTAACTTGAGTATCTGGATTAGGTAAAAAACGATACCGCACGCCACCGAGAAGAATAGTATTACGTGCAAAGGTAATACTGGAGTTATCAGCAGTTCTCCCCTCAAAAGTTCCTAATAATCCAGCTCTTGTTTGTCCCAATGATTCAATATTTCCACCTGACAGCGATAAGCTGAGTGAATCTTTACCGTTAAAACTGGTGTTTAACCGTAAAGTCGTTGAACCTTGAAGTGTGGCATTGCGAGGTGCAGGTCTTTTGGTAACGACATTATTGCCAGCCAGAACCGAGCCAAGAACAATCTGCGCTCGACCTATAAGTTTAGTTGTGGTTGTAAACTGATTTGCCTCTAATTTCGCAGTCCGCGTTTCCAAGTTATCTAAGCGTCCCCGAAATTGAGCAAGTTCTGGAGAAAATTGTTCTTGTAGTTTTTTGATGGCATCCAAGTCTTCTCGTTTGACCAAATCTGCCGTTGAAGTCGCTATTAATTCATTGAGGCGATCTAAAGCAGCATTCAACCCAGCAGCAAATTCATACCGTGTTAGGGCACGATTCCCTTTAAATGTGTCATCTGTATATCCAGCAATTACACCGTAGCGCTCCACCAAAGACTGTAATGCTTGAAATGCCCAATCTGTGGGCAAAACATCTGACAGCTGCGAGACAGATGTCACTTGTCCTGCTGCATTATTTGGAGCTTTTTTATTAGTTGGTGGTGCAACTTCCAACAATTGCGAGACAGGTGTGACTCGTTCTGGGCTGGTAGCTTTTTTACCAGTTAGCGGTGGAATTGAAGAAGAAGGTAGGACGCAGGATAGCGCACAGGAAGCAGGAGGGGATGCGACCTCTCCTGGCCCTTTGCCTTCTGTCTCTATCGTTGAAGTTTCTAGTGTTTGATTGATAATTGCTTCTGGAGCTTTGTTCACTTCTGCTTCAGCAGTAGATACATCAGATTTAGGGAGTTCAGCGTGACTTTTTACTGGATAAAAAACCAGAATGGCTAGAATATCTAGCAATAAGAACGTGAACATTATGTATCTATATTTAGAGCGAAAATTCGACATTACCCTTGAACTCCTCAACCTGAAAAACGAATAAATTAGCTCTAGCTTTGACAGAAAAACTAGCGGAAATTATTGATGAAATATTTGTGCTAAACCATTAGTTAATGAGTTAGCAAAGGTTCCCCTAGTAAGAAAAGTGCAAATCCTCGATAAATATCGTAAGCATTACTAGGCAATTCAGTGTAGACTCCAAAACTCATAGAAAATTCTCAAAACAAAATTCAAAATTCGGTTTGATATTGGAGTGCGACTGGTGAGATAAGGCAACAAAATTCATCCACGGCTACTGGCATCGACTAAATCTTGAATTTAATTCAAGGTATTGATTGACAATTAACATTAGCTGAATACACTAATTAGTAAGCAGCTAGATTTCACAATCTCAATTGTTAAGAAAAGCAGATAAAACGATAAGTCGATAGATTTACCGGATTTTGCGTAAAATTATCTTTGCATAGAGCTTGTTACAATGCAAGACCCAGTATTTATTCATGAAGAGAAAATATATCAAAATTATTGGTTAGGTCAACTCAACCCAAGCAACTGCGATCGCGTAGCGTGCCGTAGGCGTTCGCATCGCGTACCGTAGGTAATCGCCGCAGATAGCCACTCGGTAAAAATCCCCTATCCCTATATTTATGAGGATTCCTCCTGCCTATTCCCTCTTCCCTATTCCCTCCTCCCTATTCCCTCCCTTTTGCCTTACTCGATTAAAAGTTGTATTTTCCAACACAGCAATTCTGACTACAAAAGTGTCAAAATTACCGACTAAGGAGTTCGTTATTCAGGCAGCCCTTTTTTACTAATGGTTAAATTAGGCTTGATTTTTAGATAATATCGGGTAGAATTTTGTCTATAAAATACGGCAATTCGATCGGATAATCGTATATTAAGTTCTCATACCCTGATAGATATGGAAATTCTCTGGTTTATTCCTACTGGATCTCATGACGGACGCTATTTAGGCACAGATATTGGCTCTCGTGTTGCCACACCTGATTATTTGCAGCAAATTGCTCAAGCTGTGGATAATTTAGGCTACACGGGTGCATTGTTACCCACAGGGAGTTCTTGTGAAGATGCTTGGATAACTGCCGCCGCTTTTATATCTGTCACCAAGCAGATGAAATTTCTCGTAGCAATTCGTCCAGGAATTACTTCTCCTGGTGCTGCTGCACGGATGGCAGCAACATTTGATCGGATTTCTAAAGGAAGATTGTTAATTAATGTGGTGACAGGTGGAGATCCGGTGCAACTCGCTGGAGATGGCTTGCATCTTAGTCATGACGATCGCTATGATTTAACCGATGAATTTCTTACTGTTTGGCGGGGTATCGTCAGTGGGGAAACAGTCGATTTTAAAGGAAACTACCTGGATATCAAAGGTGGTAAACTCCTATTTCCGCCAGTCCAAAAACCCTATCCACCATTGTGGTTTGGTGGCTCATCTGCGGCTGCAAAGCGCGTTGCTGCTAAACATATAGATGTTTATCTAACTTGGGGCGAACCTCCACAGCAAGTTGCTCAAAAGATTGCTGAGGTTAAACGACTGGCGGCTGAACAAGGTAGAACAGTCCGCTTTGGGATTCGCTTGCATGTAATTGTGCGAGAAACCGAGTCTGCGGCTTGGGATGCAGCCAATGAGCTAATTAAGTATGTTGATGAGGATGCGATCGCAAAAGCTCAACAACACCTAGCTAGTTCTGATTCTGAAGGACAGCGACGGATGAGTCAACTACATAGTGGTAGTCGAGAAACCCTAGAGATTAGCCCCAACCTATGGACAGGAATTGGATTAGTGCGGGGTGGTGCTGGTACAGCCCTAGTTGGAGATCCCGATACTGTTGCCGCTAGGATGCTGGAATATCAAGATTTGGGCATAGAAACCTTTGTGTTCTCTGGATATCCCCATTTAGAAGAGGCATATCGCACAGCTGAATTATTATTTCCACGTTTACCTTTGCAGAAACAAACTGCACCGCTAACGCCACCAGTCTTGAGTACTGTTAGCGAAATAGTTAGCAGTGAAAAATTTGCTAAACAACTAACGAGCGCTTCATGAATAATTCGTAATTCGTAATTTACTCTTTAATTACGAATTATGGTAACGATGCTTCTAGATTCATCTTTGCGGAAATCTAAAATCTAAAATCCCATGACTATTACCCTTAAACATACCAAAAGAAACAATAATATATCCCTGAGCGAGGTGTTAGAAAACCCGCAAATCGATAAAATAGTTCCCTGGATTGTACCCGTTCTAGTGCTAGTACTTTGGGAATTTGCTTCCAGAACTGGTTTACTTTCAACCAGAATTTTACCTGCCCCTAGTGGCGTAATCGCTACAGCCATTAGACTAGCCTCCACCGGAGAACTTTTTCAGCATATAGGAATTAGTGCTGGACGGGCGATATCTGGTTTTATAGTTGGTGGCAGTATTGGGTTCGGTTTGGGATTGCTCAATGGCTTTTCCCGTATAGCAGAAAAGTTATTGGATAGTTCTTTGCAAATGCTCCGGACTATCCCTAATTTGGCATTAATTCCCCTGGTAATTCTCTGGTTTGGTATCGGCGATCAAGCTAGATTATTTTTAGTGTCTATGGGGGTATTTTTCCCGTTATATCTTAATACATTTCATGGCATTCGCAGTGTAGATCCTGGGCTGATTGAAATGGGAAAAGTCTATGGATTGAAAACACCACAACTTCTGTGGCAAATTATTTTTCCAGGAGCTTTATCTTCAATTCTCGTCGGTGTCCGTTTTTCTTTGGGGATTATGTGGCTGACATTAATTGTGGCAGAAACGATCGCAGCGGATTCTGGACTGGGTTATATGGCAATGAATGCCCGTGAATTTATGCAAACTGATGTTGTGGTTTTGAGTATTGTTATCTATGCACTGCTGGGTAAATTAGCAGATGCTGTTGCCAGAGGGTTAGAAACCAAATTCTTGGCTTGGAATCCTAACTATCAAAGGTCATAAATGGCAAAATCACCAAGGTCAAATCTTAAAAACTCTTGATTTTGGGTGTAGTTTTCAAATTCAATATTTCACCAAATAATTCAATCCCAATCGTTCTGAGAAAATGAGGTTTTGCAAGTGAGTTATAATGTACAAGGTACGCAACTAAGTATTTTGGATTTGACGAAATCTTTCGGTAATAAAACTGTTTTAAACTCGCTAAACTTAGAAGTTGAAGCAGGTGAATTTGTCGCTATCGTCGGACGTAGTGGTTGTGGTAAAAGTACCTTATTGCGTCTGGTGTCAGGATTAGATAAAGCAACTTCAGGCGGAATACTACTGGATGGAGAACCACTGCGTAGACTCAGCCGCTCTGTAACAGTGATGTTTCAAGACCCCCGCTTACTGCCGTGGAAGCGCGTTGTTCAGAATGTGGGGTTAGGCTTGGAAGGCAATTGGCGTGAAAAAGCTTTGTGGGCACTCGATAAAGTCGGACTCAAAGATCGGGCTGATGAGTGGCCTTATGTCTTATCTGGTGGACAACGGCAACGGGTGTCATTGGCAAGGGCATTAGTTAGCCAGCCCCGTTTGTTATTGTTAGATGAACCTTTAGGAGCATTAGATGCTCTAACTCGTCAAGAGATGCAGGGTTTGATAGAGAACTTATGGCAAGAGCGGAGATTTACTGCATTTTTGGTGACTCACGATGTAGAAGAAGCTGTGGCGTTGGCAGACCGAGTGATAGTGATTGATGAAGGACGTATTTCTCTCGATTTACCTGTAAAACTTTCACGTCCGCGAGATAGAAGTAGCGAAGTGTTTATCAATATCAGAGAAGCAGTTCTTCAGCGAGTAATGAGCAATGAAAGTACTCAGTCAAATAACCAATTGTTGCAGTTGAGTAGTTGAGATTTAGCTTTCGTTAGTTGATTAATGTAATGCTTGAGGTAGCTGTGGTAAAAATAGGCTACTTCGAGAATCAATGTTATTAATATAGTTATCTAATTTGCGAAAAATAATTTTTTATCGAAAAAGGAGTCAAGAGTTAGAATTCTATTAGGTATTCTGACCGAAAAAGCGCTTGATTCTGAATTCTCCTTCAAAGCAAACCGCAGAGACGCAGAGAACACAGAGAGAATAAAGAGATATTGCCACAAATCATTTAGTAAATAGTGCTTTTATTTATTAGTAAACCAGAAGCAATTTATAGAGATATTTCTGTAAATAGAAAAGAGGTGATCTACCATGAAACTGATCTTACCGCTCGATCTCGTTGCTGACATTGAGCCTCATCTACCGCCTGATACAGAGGTTGTCACAGTAGATGTTGAAGGAAATTTAGATGGGGATGCTACTGATGCTGAAGTTTATTTTAGTTGGTTTTTAACCAGAAGCCCGACGCTACATAAAATAATAGCAGCAGCACCTGCACTGCGTTGGCATCATGCACCAAATGCAGGCGTGAATCACATCCTGACACCAACTTATTTGGAAAGAGATATTATCCTCACAAATGGGGCTGGGGTGCATGGAATTCCGATCGCAGAATTTGCGATCGCTTATATCCTAGCTCATGCCAAACACCTGCAAGAATTATATGCTCTACAAGCAGAACGTCACTGGAAAAGAGGCTTTGCCATCCAAGAATTGACAGATGCGACCTTACTAATTATCGGTGCCGGTGGTATTGGTCAAGAAATCGCCGCCCGTGCTAAACCCTTCGGCTTAAGAATTATTGGCAGTCGCCGTCATCCCCAAGAGCTACCAAATTTTGATAAAGTAGTGGGTGCTGATGAATGGCGATCGCTTCTGCCAGGAGTTGATTATGTAGTTATTGCAACACCTCTAACTCCAGAAACCAAAGAATTTATTGATGAATCTGTATTGCGATCACTCCCAAAACATGCCTACCTAATTAATATTGCTCGCGGTGGCCTAGTCGATGAATCGGCTTTAATAAAAGCACTCACAGAAGGTTGGATTGCAGGTGCAGCATTAGACACAGTTAACTCAGAACCGTTACCACCACAAAGTCCTTTATGGTCACTTCCTAACATCTTTATCACACCTCATATTTCTAGCGATTCCCCAAAAATTAAACAGCGTTCAATAGCACTATTTATTGATAATCTGAAGCGTTACCAAGCTGGTCAACCATTACGAAATGTAGTAGATAAAGAAGCAGGATACTAAAGAATTAAAAATTAAAAATTAAAAATGAAGAGGTGTTGCCAATTGGGTTACACAATCCAAAATCTAAAATGGAATTAGGGAGTAGCAAATGGTGAAATTGATTTTACCCGATCATCTCATTGCTGATATTGAGCCTTATCTACCGCCTGATATAGATGTTGTGGAGGTGGATAGTGAAGGTAATCTTGATGGTGATGTCAGTGATGCAGAAGTTTATGTCAACGGATTTTACTTGAAAACTTCTACCCTTGACAAAGTATTGACAGCAGCGCCCAGGCTGCGTTGGCAACAGTCGCCGAGTGCTGGCGTGAATCACATCCTTACGCCAAATTTTTTGCAAAAAGATATTATCCTCACTAATGGCGCAGGGGTTCACGCGATTCCAATTTCGGAATTTGTACTGGCATTCATGCTTTATCACGCCAAGAATCTGCGAAAATTGCAAACTTTGCAGGATGAACACACCTGGGTGAGAGGAGTGTTTCTCGAAGAGTTAGCAGACGCGACTTTATTAATTCTCGGCACTGGGAATATAGGTCAAGCGATCGCATCTCGCGCTAAAGCCTTTGGTGTTAAAGTTTGGGGGAGTCGCCGCCATCCCGAACCCCTACCGAATTTTGACAAGATCGTTGGTGCTGATGAATGGCGATCGCTCCTACCCGCAGCCGACTATGTAGTAATTGCCACGCCACTAACCCCAGAAACGAAAGGCTTGATCGATGAAGCCGCCTTGCGCTCTATGCGTCAGTCTGCTTACTTAATTAATATTGCTCGTGGTGCGATCGTTGATGAAACAGCATTATTCACCGCACTAAGTGAGGGATGGATTGCAGGTGCTGGATTAGATACAGTGGCTACAGAACCTCTGCCACCGGAAAGTCCTTTGTGGTCGTTGCCGAACGCCTTTATCACCCCCCATTGTTCAGCCCTATCACCACGACTGAGAGAGCGCATAGCACAACTGTTTATCGACAATCTTAAACGCTATCAAACCGGTCAACCCTTGCGGAATGTCGTAGACAAGAAAGCGGGATATTGATTGGGAATTGGGAATTGGGCATTAGCCTGGATTTCTCACTTGTGAGAAATCCAAGGGGTGTGGGAGGTGTGGGAAGTGTGGGAGGATGGGGAAGAAGTCTTACCCCCCACACTCCCCACACTCCTCTTCGGTCACTCTCCGAACACAAGAATCAAAAGCAATGTTTAAACCTTAGACTAGGGTTGGGTTTGTGGCTTTATTTTCTAGTATGATAAATATCATCATCGCTTTATCATGAAACTCTTGTGTAGCAAGAACTTCATCTTTTTATCTGGGAAAAGTGACACAAGAGGGATATCTAGAGAGGCAATCCAATAAAAGTAGTGAATACTAACTTTGGATACTTTTAGTATTTTTTCAATTGTTCTAAATAAACAGCAACCACTATCATAATGCTGTTACATCTTTGTTAAGAATAGTTACAAGTTCTTAACACAAGGAAATATCTCGTATGGAAGTCTCACTTGAAAAGAATGCACCACATCGGGTTGTCATTGTTGGTGGTGGCTTTGGTGGACTGTATGCAGCAAAGGGTCTGAATGCAGCGAATGTAAATGTTACTCTCATTGATAAACGAAACTTTCACCTATTTCAGCCGCTTTTATATCAAGTTGCCACAGGTACGCTATCACCTTCTGATATTTCCGCACCATTGCGATCTGTATTCAGCAAAAGCAAGAATACAAAGGTGTTGTTGGGAGAAGTACATGATATTGATCCAAAAGCGCAACAAGTTATTTTGGGTGATGAAGTAGTACCTTATGACACATTAATTGTTGCCACAGGTGCTAACCATTCCTATTTTGGTAAGGATCATTGGGAAGAAGTTGCTCCTGGCTTGAAAACTGTGGAAGATGCGATAGAAATGCGTCGCCGGATATTTGGCGCATTTGAAGCAGCAGAAAAAGAAACTGATCCCGAAAAACGTCGCGCTTGGTTGAGTTTTGTGATTGTGGGTGGTGGCCCGACTGGTGTAGAGTTAGCAGGTGCGATCGCAGAATTGGCATACAAAACTCTTAAAGAAGATTTCCGCAGCATCGACACTTCAGAAACGAAAATTTTACTATTACAAGGGGGCCCTCGCATCCTCCCACACATGGTGCCAGAGTTATCGGCATCAGCAGCAGTATCTTTGCAAAAGTTGGGTGTAGAACTGCACACTCACACCAGAGTGACAAATATTGAAGGTGATATTGTTACTTTCAAGCAAGACAATGAATTTACAGAAATTGCCTCAAAAACTATATTGTGGGCAGCAGGTGTTCAAGGTTCCCCAATGGGGAAAGTCTTAGCAGAAACTACAGGTGTAGAGCGCGATTACTCTGGGCGTGTAATTGTAGAACCTGACTTGTCTATCGAGGGTTATGACAACATTTTCGTAATTGGAGATTTAGCCAACTTCTCCCATCAAGATGCTAAACCTTTACCTGGTGTTGCACCTGTAGCTAAACAACAAGGAGAGTACGTAGGTAAACTAATTCAACGACGGCTTAAAGGTAAGACTTTGCCACAATTTCATTACAACGATGTGGGTAGTTTGGCGATGATTGGGCAAAATTTAGCTGTTGTAGATTTAAGCTTAATCAAACTCACAGGTTTCATTGCTTGGGCATTTTGGCTATTAGTTCACATCTACTTCTTAATCGAGTTTGACACTAAATTACTAGTAGTATTTCAGTGGGCGTGGAATTATATCACTCGTAATCGTCGCTCTAGATTGATTACAGGTCGAGAAGCTTTTGTAGAACCAAAAACTGTTAACAATATAGTGCAAGAGCCTTCTGGAACACCTCTGTAACTTCATCACAGCATTTGTCGACTGGTAGAATCGTTAAAGATGTAGTGCAGTGAATAATGGAGCGAACGAAAGTATCAAATGTCTAGCAAACTGGTGAAGTCTGCCAAATTATAGCTAAGGAAAACCCCCAATTTAGGGGCAAGCGTGGGTGCTGGCATAGCCTCTTCAAAAACTATGCGTTTTGTCCGACTAGCACCCTGGCCTAAGTTCTGAGGTAGAAATATTTATCAACCAAATTAATGTTGTCGTTGATAGCCTGATATAGATAGCCCCCTTACCGCTTACGCGGTGAGGGGGTTGGGGTTCTTGTACCTCACAAAGGCTGAGAACTGCTATAAGAGGATGTTTGAAAAGTCCTCTTGACCCTGATTCTCAGATAGGGGCAATTTATGAATTGCCCCTACCGTGTGTAGTTTTGCATAAGTCCTATTAAAGTAACCCGTGAACAAAATCGAATTGAACATTGCCAAAAATTGTCTGCAATGCTACGCTGTGACTGAAATTGTACATACTATAAGTATGTATAAATTTCAGAGTTAATTTAATCATTAGCTTGGTTAATTTAAGTAAAAGAATGTTAACTTTCTTGTTAACCTGCATATAACACCGAGTTAGCTCCGATAACTGAATCGTATAACTAAATTGGTTGTCTAATCCAAATTAATCAGGCTTTAGTTTTGATTAAAGCCACACATAACTTATTCGTATAATCCCTCCCTAAACCTCTCCTCCACAGAGATAGAGGGGTTAATTCTTACTACCCTTACCTTTTAGTGAAGGGTTTAGGGATTAGGTTTGAGTGCAATTTGTACACGACAACAAATTATTATCGATACCATTTTTATTGAATTTTCTGGAAAAGCTTTGATTGCTTTTGAATTGCAATACTAGTAGTTAAAAATCCGACTGCATCATCAGAAATTCTCATTAGATTAGCTTTTGCCTCCATTTGTAATCTAGATGAGTATATATTTTCATGTCCATAATTTTTAAGGATGAATATAATGACTCGTTTATCCAGCCCGATTGAAAACTTAAAAAATTACTATACAGTTGTAGTTATTGGTTCTGGTTATGGTGGTAGTATTGCCGCATCGCGTTTAGCACGAGCCGGACAGCAAGTGTGTATTTTAGAGCGAGGGAAAGAATTCCAACCTGGTGAATATCCCAAGACTCAAAGCAAAGCATTGGCACAAATGCAGATAGATTTGCCACAACATCATCTAGGTTCGCACACAGCTTTGTATGACTTCCATGTGAATAAAGACATTAATGTATTTATTGGTTGTGGACTAGGTGGAACATCTTTAGTTAACGCCAATGTGTCATTACAAGCTGAACCGCGTGTATTTGCAGATTCACGCTGGCCAAAGGAATTGCGTGATGATGTTGGGACTTTATTAGCCGCAGGTTATCGTCGTGCAGAGGAAATGCTCAAACCTACTCCTTACCCCGAAAATTTTCCTCCTCTGCCAAAATTACAAGCTTTAGAAAAATCGTCTAAATATTTGAATGAAAAGTTCTATCGTCCCCCCATCAACGTGACATTTCAAGATGGGGTGAATCATGTCGGTGTAGAACAAAACAAATGTAATCTCTGCGGTGATTGTGTTTCTGGCTGTAATAATAAAGCCAAAAACACCGTGTTGATGAATTACCTGCCAGATGCAAAAAACCACGGTGCAGAAATCTATACACAAGTTTCCGTGCGACGAGTTGAACGTCAAGGGAATCGCTGGCTAGTCCATTACCAATTATTAAACACGGGACAAGAAAACTTTAATGCTCCCACAATGTTCGTCAGTGCTGATATTGTAATTCTGGCGGCTGGGACATTGGGATCTACAGAAATTTTGCTGCGTTCTCAAGCTGCTGGTTTAGCTGTATCTGAGAAATTGGGACATAATTTTACAGGGAATGGTGATGTCCTAGCTTTTGGCTATAACACCGAGCAAGTAATTAACGGTATTGGTTTTGGCGATCGCCCGGAGAATACCCAAGAACCAGTAGGGCCATGTATTACCGGGATCATAGATATGCGAGAACAGCCGCAATTAGATAACGGGCTAGTGATTGAAGAAGGCTCAATTCCTGGAGGTCTGGCTGCTATATTACCCCAAACCCTTGCGGCGGCTGCCAAAATTTTAGGTAAAGACACCGACTCTGGTTTAGGCGATCGCATCGAAGAAAAAATCCGCGAAGTTGAGAGTTTGACTCATGGTGCTTACACTGGTGCAGTCCGCAATACCCAAACCTACTTAGTCATGACCCATGATGATGCAGCCGGACAAATGTACTTAGAAAATGACCGTCTCCGCATTAAATGGCAAGATGTAGGAAGCCAACCCATTTTTCAACGAGTCAATAATCGTCTCACAGAAGCCACCGAACCCCTAGGCGGTACACAAATTCCTAACCCCATTTGGTCTGATGCCTTTGGTCATGACTTAGTTACAGTCCATCCACTAGGAGGCTGTATCTTAGCGGAAGATGCTGAACACGGTGTTGTCAACCATAAGGGACAAGTATTTGCTAGCAACCAAGGAACAAACGTCTACGAAAACTTATATGTAGCCGATGGTTCAATAGTTCCTCGGACATTAGGTGTAAATCCACTACTGACAATCTCTGCTCTAGCAGAACGCTGCTGTACCCTCATTGCTAAAGACCGGGGTTGGACGATTAATTATGATTTGACTACCCCGTCCATAGTCAACGGTGACACTACCCGTTCTACCACAGTCGGCATTCAATTCACCGAGACTATGCGCGGCTACTTTTCTACCGCAGTCAAAGACGACAACTATCAGCCTGCATTCTGGCAAGGCAAACAAGACAACTCGCCTCTAGAGTTCACCGTTACAGTAATTGCCGATGACTTAGACAAACTACTCAACGACCCCGAACACCTAGGGAAAATAGTTGGTGTAGTTAAAGCCCCCGTTCTATCACCAGAAGCCCTAACCGTCACCAATAGCGATTTTAATTTGTTTGTTGTTCAACAAGGCCAACAAAACACCAGACAAATGCGTTATCGCTTACACATGATGACGCAATCAGGACAACGTTATTACTTGAAAGGCTTCAAGCAAATTCATGATGACCCAGGATTCGATGTTTGGTCTGACACCACCACACTATTCATCACCGTTTATGAGGGCGACAGTGAAAATGATCCCATCGTTGGTCAAGGCATTCTCAAAATTCAGCCGATGGACTTTATCAAACAAATGACCACTATGAAAGTTACCAACGCAGATACTATTGGGGAACGCCTACAAGCAATAGATAGATTCAGTCGTTTCTTTGCCGGCACTTTAGCGGAAGTCTACATTTAACTTTAGGAGACAGGAGCTATGACAATACGGTTCGGTTAAAGGGGAAAGGGGAAAGGGAAAAGGGACTCATGTTTTGAATACATCCTTTCCCCTTTACCCCTTACCCTTTACCCAGACCACCTTTACCCAGACCACAAGGAAAGTGAAAAATGCTTATCCGAACCGTATTGGGAGCTATGAGGCAGAGGGAACGAGATAATGCCCAATGCCCTAATCTATTAACAAATCTATCAAAATGAACACCACAACATATACTCAATCTTTACGAGAAAGAATAGTACCTTTTACTAGCAAAGATGGCTTTGAATGCAACTTAATTAACGTTAGAGGTGAAAAACCTCCTACTAAATCGCCTGTCTTACTAGTGCATGGTGCAGGAGTCAGAGCAAATATCTTTCGCGCTCCTGTGGATACTAATATAGTTGATTACTTAGTTGCTTATGGTTATGACGTATGGTTAGAAAACTGGCGTGCCAGTATTGACCTAAATCCTAATCATTGGACACTTGACCGAGCCGCAGTGAATGACCATCCACAAGCGGTGAAAACAATTGTCGAAGAAACGGGTTATGAAGAAATCAAAGCTATCATCCATTGTCAGGGATCTACTAGTTTCATGATGTCTGTGGTGGCTGGCTTAGTCCCACAAGTCAAAACTATTATCAGCAATGCCGTTTCACTGCATCCAATTGTACCCTCATGGTCATCTTTCAAAATCAATTTTGCAGTACCAGCCGTCAATTTTCTCACCGATCATTTAAACCCACAATGGCAAATAGATTCACCAAGTCTAGCTGCAAAAATCATCTCTCTAGTCGTGGGTCTTACGCATCACGAATGTAATAATTCCGTCTGTAAACAAGTTAGCTTTACTTATGGGACTGGCTTCCCGGCATTGTGGGAACACGCCAACCTCAACGAAGCCACCCACGAATGGCTGAAGCAGGAATTCGCCTATGTGCCGCTCAGTTTTTTCGCACAAATGTCTCAGTGCATCAATCGTGGACATCTAATTTCTGTTGATAACTTCCCCAATTTCCCAAAAGATTTTATTGCCCAACCACCAAAAACCGATGCCCGGATTGCATTTTTCGCTGGGCAACTTAATCGTTGCTTTCTCCCACAAAGTCAGATAGAAACTTTTAAATATTTTGACTCTCTGCGTCCTAATTACCATGCTTTACACGTTCTGGATAACTATAGTCATTTAGACATATTTATGGGTAGGAATGCAGCCCAAGATGTGTTCCCTTTAATGCTTGCAGAGTTAGAAAAGACTTTGTGAAAAGTGCAGATTCAATTCTCTAGACCTGTGTTACCTCTCTCCACCAATAAATTTAATTATGTGTGAAAAAATATGATACCTCAACGTTTAAAACAACAAACAGGACTTTATGCCTTAGTTGATGGCATACCTTTTCAATTACCCGTTAATTCTGAACATACACCAGCATTGATGGCGGTATTTACGATTAACGCCGATCGCGCTAAAGAATTAATCCTAGCCAAAGAAGTACATCCTCTGCGGCTATGGAATAATCAGGGGTTGTTAGTGATCACGGTGATTAATTATCAGATTACTGACATTGGTAAATACATCGAATTTAGTATTGCGATCGCCTGCACTCATGGCGCAAAACCAGCCCCGCCATTACTACCTGGTTTATTGATGCAACAGTACGGCACTGGGCAGTATGTACTTGATTTACCTGTCAGTACCGAAATTTCTGTCAAAGGGGGTAAAGGAATTTGGGGAATGCCCAAACATCAAGCTAACTTGGACTTTGTGATTGGCGATCGCACCGTCAGCAGTCAATATGATTTAGATGGGCAACTAGTGATGAAAATTGAGGTTGCCAAACCAGCCAAAGCTTGGTTTCCCCTGAAAATGGGTGCAGCAAACTACTGTGCATTTCGCGGAATGTTGATGAAATCCGTGATTTACTTTCAAGGAAAATTGGGATTTTCGCTGTTCAAACCGGGTTCAGCCAAACTTACCATAGGCGATCATCCGCGTATCCAATCACTAAAACACCTAGAAATTAGCCCCGAACCTATATTTACAGGCTTTTTCCCGGAAATCACAGGGATGCTAGATGACCATTTGGAGAGTTGGTTTCTTGGCTATGACACACCCCCTACACAACAACCAGAAGGTTTAGAAAGTGTAGTTAATTTAGGTTTGGGCCAAGAATGGCTACCAGCGCCAAAGGCATTGCCCAAGGATGATCAAGCCGAGATGTATGTAGTACCGAATGGCACTAAGAAAAGCTGAAACCTCGTCAGGGCATGGTGTGGGAGGTGTGGGAGGCGTGGGAGGATGGGGAAGAAGTCTTACCCCCCACACTCCCCACACTTCCCCCACTCCCCACACTCAAAAAGCAAGTTATATCAGGGCTTTGCGATTAACTTAGTGCCATTCGTATGTAGTACCAATTAAAAATTAATCAAAAATATGATGAATAACGGTAAAATACTCCACTTATCATTAATTGGCATTGCCATTTTCACCATTGTGAGTGGATTGTTGCAAATGGTTTTGCCTAGTTTGGTACTCTACATTGTCTCAGCAGAAGTAACCCCGACTAGCCAGCATTTTTTTGCCATTGTGGGTATGTTTATGGTGCTGTTTAGCGGCGCACTGTTACAAGCATTAATCAGCCTACAACCCCAACCTATTGTCTTAATTTGGGCAGGATTACAAAAATTTGGTGCTTCAATAGCTGTTTGTTTAGCTGTTATCAGACTAATTTTTTCCCCATTCGCGCTGCTAATTGCTGGTTTTGACTTGTTATCAGGAGTATTGATTTTCTGGTACTTGTTTCGCTTGCGTACTTTTACACCAGGATACCCTTATGAGCAACCAACCGCATAAACCTTACGGCACTCCTGAATCAACATACTCAGGGAATAAACGTTCCTTGATTTTAGCTGGTGGTGGAATGCGTGTAGCTTACCAAGCTGGAGCTATCCGCGCCTTACTCGAATCAGGACTGTGTTTTAATCATGCGGATGGTACTTCCGGCGGTACGATGAATTTAGCAATGCTGCTATCTGGACTATCGCCGATTGAGATGTGCGATCGCTGGCGGACTTTGAATGTTAAAGATTTTGTCTCCTTTATCCCTCTAGAAAAATACCTCAAAGCCTGGGATTTGTTGTCTATGGGAGATGCAGACGGCATTATTGATCGCGTTTTTCCCCACTTGGGAATTGATATCAGCAAAATCAATGCCTCGGAGGGAATGCAAGGTACATTTAATGTTTGCAACTTTACCCACAAAACAAATGAAGTCATTCCCCACGATCGCCTAGATTTAGATTTATTGGTTGCGGGGATTTCTCTCCCCATCTTTATGCCACCTGTACAGAAAGGTGATTATCTCTACATGGATTCCGTGTGGATTAAAGATGTTAATCTCATGGAAGCGGTGCGCCGGGGTGCAGATGAACTTTGGGTATTGTGGTGCATTGGCAATAGTAGCGAATATCAAACGGGAATTTTTAATCAATATGTCCACATGATGGAACTGAGTGCGAACGGGGCATTTTTTGAAGAGTGCGATCGCATCAATGAAATCAACCAGAGAATTTTGCAAGGAGAGACAGTCTACGGACATACCCAACCGATCAAACTCCACCTCATCAAACCCGCTTATCCTTTACCTCTTGATCCTGATTACTACTTGGGAAACATTGATGGTGCAACTTTAGTTGATATGGGTTACGCCGATGCTAAACAATATTTGCAAACCATGTCACCCGCAGGATTGCCCTTCCAGCCAGACGTGACCCGAATGTACAACAACTTGCCAGGAATGACTTTCCGCGAAAGGATGGCGGGTGCGTTTGTTTTAAATGAGACTGACCCGATCCAGGGTGCAGCAAAAGGCAAAACGCACAATTCTTCACTCTCATTGCAACTGACAATTAACATTTGTGACTTAAAACGGTTTTTAAGTGATACCACTTTTACTGCTAGTATTGCTGGTAACATTAGTTTTGCAAATTTTGGCGAACACATCCCCCTCAAAAGTGGCGTGTTTAACCTGTTTGCTCATGACCATAATCCCGGATATAAATACATTACTTATGAACTTGCTTTTGAACATGGTAATCAAGATTACTACTTAGTAGGCAAGAAAGAACTGCATAACGATCCGGGATTTGATTTGTGGCAAGACATGACAACTATCTATACTTATCTACATCAAGGTACAGATAATAACAGTCCGATTATCGGTGCAGGAATTTTAACCTTAGATGTGGGTGACGTAACCAAGTGCGTTTCCGGGTGGCGAATCACTAACGCCAAGTCACTGACAGAGAAAGCTACATTATTGGCAGAGTTTGGTAGTTTTTTCTGGGGCAATATTTGGGAAACTTACCAACCGTAAATTCCAAATTGAACCTCTGCTGAGTGGAGTATAAAGGTTTAAGGGTGTAGGGGAATGGCACTAAGAAAAGCTGAAACCTGGTCAGGGCAGGGTGTGGGAGGTGTGGGAGGTGTGGGAGGACGGGGAAGAAGTCTTACCCCCACACTCCCCACACTCCCCACACTCCCCCCTCTCCCCACACTCCCCAGTATTCTCCCGCCTCCCACCTTCTTTCAAAACTTTTCAGGAGAAATTAACATGAGCGATCGCCTTACGCCTTTACCCTCATCATTCTTATTCGGTGTTGCAACTGCTGACCATCAGTGTGAAGCTTACGATTCCCAGTTTGAAGATATTCGAGATGTATGGGAACGTCGTCGCGGTATTACAGTCAGGGGTCGAGCCACTGACTTTTGGCATCGCTACGCTGAAGATATCGCCTTAGCTCAGTCCCTTGGTTGCAAGTCTTTCCGGTTTTCGATCGCTTGGTCACGGGTAGAACCTGAACCCGGTAAGTTCAGTGAAGAAGCTTTTGAACATTATCGCCAAGTGATTGAAACTATCAGATCGCATGGTTTAGAACCAATTGTAACTCTGCATCACTTCACCCATCCCATCCATGTAGAAGCACGGGGGGGATTGACTGGGCCAGAATTTCCAGCTATTTTCGCTAACTACGCCACAGAAGTCGCCAAGCGTTTGGGTCATTTGGCACGTTATTGGATTAGCTTTAACGAACCTAGTCAATTAATTTACGGTTACATCAAACCTTGGTGGGAAAGAGCCTATTTTATGCCCCCAGGTTTGGAGCGCGGTGCAACTATTGCCGATCAAATGACCGCCGTACAGAAACTCATGCGGAATTTGTTTGTCTCCCATACACGCGCCAGAAATATCCTCAAAGAGTACAACCCAGATGCTCAAGTGGGAGCAAACCCCATGTTATTGGGTCTGCCTCTATGGTTGCAGAAATTGGTGGATCGCAATGTCACTAATCTGCGTCGTCCCGAAGATATGATTTCTCAGGGTAAACGTTTTACTGAGCGCAGTTTGTTGGAAAAAGGAAAAGTTGATGTTGTCATTGCTAATTTGACTATTACCGCCGAGCGACAACAGCAAGTAGCGTTTTCGGAAACTTATTATCAGGCGGGGCAATTTCTCTTAGTCAAAGCCAGCAGTCCCATTCAACAACCAGAAAATCTGGCTCAGAAAACAGTAGCAGTTGTCAAAAGTTCGACGGCAGAATCTACCATAGAATACCTGTTGCCCAGAGTTGAAGTCAAAGTAGTAGAAGATTACACTGATGCCTTGCAAGCCTTGGATTATGAGCAAGTGAGTGCCATTCTTGCAGATGACACAATTCTCTTGGGTCTGATGAGACAACAGCCAGGGCAATATCGACTGGTGGGTAAAAATAATGAAGGGCTGACAGTAGAGAACTATGGCGCAGCTGTAGTTAAAGGCGATCGCGCTCTCTTGAATATTGTAGATACAGTAGTGCGACAGTTTAAAGAATCTGGTGCTTGGGAAGCTAGCTATAGTCATTACTTCCCCAATCAACCCGTCCCACCTGTACCGAAAATCGGTAGACGTTCAACCCTAGCTGACATCACCACAGGCGGATCTTCTAGTCCAACTATCGGAAAGCCTCAACCCGGTACACCACTGCGACGCATTCAAGACCGTGGTTATTTAGTTGTCGCAGTCAAAGAAAACGTACCTGGGTTTAGCTACCGCGACCCCAAAACCGGAGAATTTAGCGGCTTAGAGATTGATTTAGCGCGTTTAATCGCCAAGCAAATCTTTGGCGATCCCAGTAAAGTGAAATTTGTCGTCGTTTCCACCCAACAACGCTTACCCGTACTGCGATCGCTTACCCGCATCTTTGACCCAATTTTCAAGATTTTCAGCGTACTTTCCACATCATTGACAAGTAACTGGTGGCACTTAGGTATGGCTGGGAAATTACCCACATTCCTCTGTCCTCAAGAATGTGTAGGTCAACAAGATTTTGTTGGTTTTGACTATTACTGGGGGATTAGCAATCTCCGCCTCAACCGCATTCAACAATTAATGGATGCTGCTTTTGGACGTTTTGGTAATGCGCCAGTTTGGTCTGGTGTTCTCTACGATATGCTCAAATTCCACGCCCAGTTATTCCCCGATAAAGAGATTATGATTATTGAGAATGGCTGTGTAGAAGTAGCCGATAAAGTCGTCAAGCGTGAAGACTACATTCGCCAGCATCTCCAACAAGTGCAACGCGCCCGTCAAGACGGGATAAACGTCATCGGTTATGTCTCCTGGTGCATCACCTCCAACCGCGAATGGGGTCTGAAATTTGGCCCAGATAGCGATTTTGGACTATATCACATTGACCTAGATACAGACCCAGAACTCAAACGCCAACCAACCCCAGCCGCTAACTTATACCGCGATATCATCAAACAAAACAGCGTCTAATACCAATTCAAAATTCAACAATACATATTTTATAAGGGCTTCCGAGAAATATGTATTGGTGAATTTTGGAGCAATACGGTTCAGTTAGCGCCAAAAACCTTTCAGCACTTACGCAAAAACTCTCTGAAAATCTTATTCCTTTGTGTCCTTTGCGCCCTTTGCGGTTCGTTTTTTCTTAATTTTCGCTAAGTCTTGTCCTTAACTGAACGGCATATTACTCATTACTCATTACTCATTACTCATTTAATTTGATTCACCAATGGGTAAATCTCATCAAAGTCAACACCCTACCTTAATACCCATGTCCAAAACAGTTTTCATCACCGGAACATCCAGTGGAATTGGGAAATTCACCACCATATACTTCGCGCAACAAGGCTGGAACGTTGCAGCCACGATGCGAAACCCCAGCCAAGACCAGAATTTCCGTGAATTTCCTAACATCAAAGTATATTTTTTAGATGTTACAGATAATAACAGTATTCAAACTGCGATCGCTTCTGCCATCCAAGATTTTGGTCAAATTGATGTTTTAGTAAATAACGCTGGTTATGGTGTAGATGGTGTATTTGAAGCCATGACTGATGAAATAATCACCAAACAATTCAATACCAACGTCTTTGGGTTGATGCGAATCACACAAGCGATTATTCCCCATCTGCGTCAACAAGGCGGTGGCACTATTATTCAAATTGCCAGTATGGGAGGAAGAATTACTTTCCCCTTGTATAGCATTTATCACAGTTCAAAATGGGCGGTAGAAGGTTTTAGTGAAGCTTTGCACTATGAATTAGAACCATTCAATATCAAAATTAAAATTGTTGAACCAGGTGTAATTAAAACTGAATTTTACGAAAATAATCGAGCGATCGTGCGTGATGATTTGCCCATGTATCAACCATTAGTAGATACTGCACAAAGGGTATCCCAAGAAGCGGGAAGAAAAGGAGAGCCGCCAGAATTAGTTGCTCAGGCAATATTTAAAGCAGCCATTGATCGTAGTTATAAAATGCGCTATCCCGTTGGTCAACCTGCGCCCATTTTGCTCATGCTACGTAAATTGTTGCCCGATTCTTGGTTTTTCTCCATCATCAAACGTATTTATAAAGTATAAATATGCCTAGTTGAAAAAAATTATGTGCTTACCTGAGATTTAAGAAGGCTCACACTGTAGCTGTACTCAGGTCAGTGCTAATACCAATTTAATATGAAGCTGCATATAATAGAGAAAACAAACTCGATAAATTAAAAGAACCATGAGCCGCCCTTTTGAGATTGAAATCGCAGAGAGCGAAGAAGAACTTAAAAAACGCCTACAAACAGCTAATTTAGGGAACCAGAAAGAAAAACTTATTATGCTGTGGTGGATAAAAAGCGGGCAGGCCAAGGAGCAGCAAGATATTGGAAAACGCTTGGCTAAAGATACATCAACGGTGACAAGATGGTTACAAAAATATAGATCGGGTGGGCTAGATGAATTATTGAAAATAAAAAAAGCTCCGGGAGCAAAACGGAAAATTCCTGAAGGAGCGATCACGGCACTTGAAGAGGAGTTAAAAACAGGAAAAGGCTTTAGTAGCTATGGTGCAATAGTAGAGTGGTTAAAGCAAGAGCAGGGGCTTGATATCGAGTATGCAACGGTTTATGCATTGGTTCGATATCGATTAGGGGCAAAACTAAAAGTACCACGTCCTCAAAGCCATAAGCAGGATGAAAAGTTAGTATCTGAGTTTAAAAAAAACTCGGTATCATTCTGAATTGTCTAGAAAAACATCTAGCACCCGGCAAGTGTGTTCGCTACCTGTGCCAGGATGAAACGAGGGTGGGACTGAAAACTCTTACAGGAAAAGTGATTACTGCCTCTGGAGTTAAGCCTACTGTTGAGGTGAAATGGCCACGGGAAAATTTTTGGATTTATGGTGCAATTGAACCATTGACTGGAGATCATTTTCTTTATGAATATCCAAAACTGAATGGCGAGTGTTTTCAACAGTTTTTGGACTGGCTATCTCAACAATTAGGTGGGGATTACGCTATTTTACAGGTTGACCAAGCACCTGCTCATACAAGTTCAGCAATTCGTTGGCCAGAAAATATTATTCCTCTGTTTCAACCACCTTCAGCCCCTGAACTCAATCCCATTGAAAGGCTTTGGCAGCTCCTCAAGAAACCACTCAAAAATCAGCTTTTCTCTTCTTTACAGAATTTACGCGATCGCATCCAAGAAATATTTAATCAACTTACACTTGAGCAGGTAATATCTATCTCTTCTTATAACTTTATTCTCGAAGCTCTTTTCTATGCAGCTTCATATTAAATTGGTATAAGATGAATTGCGCGTGAGTCGAGTTGTGTAGTCTTGACGATTTTGAGCTAGCGAGAACAGGAAAAGGCTACAGCAACGAGATGAACAAAATATTTCTTTTTTTTAGATAGCAGAATCATTTCTTCACCACAATATAATTGGTAAACCTGCAATGATAGAGGCAATACCTGTCCAAAGAGTGAACTGCTCAAGATTTCCTTCATCCAAAGCAAGACTCATTTGCTTAATTGCTGATAATAGTCCAGCTAATAGTAGTACAAAGAATGCAAAATATCTCACAGCAATCATACTTTGCCCTACTTGAATGTAAAAGTAAACATAATAGGTTTCTAACAGGCTCTACCATGTTTTTCTGTTTCAGATTTAGCACTTTAGAGGCTAAATTATTAAACCAATTCTCAATTTTCAACGCCGCCGTGTAATAAATTTGTATATTTGTAGTAGAGATGGGATGTTTTTTTTACTGGAAGTTCCTAAACACAGCGATAATGATTGATTTTGAACCTTGGGATAGGTTATTGCGTCAGTATGTTGATCAACAGGGTCGTGTAGACTATTTTGCTTGGAAAACAGAGCAACCTCAAGCGCTAGGAGATTGGTTGTCCAGTCAAAAAAATCTGGATTTTACATCTAATTGCAGCACTTTTGAGCAATTGGCATTGTGGATCAACCTTTACAATGCGTTCACTATTTCGGCAATTTTGGAGATGTACCCACTTGAGTCAATTCGTCCGCGAATCTTAGGCATTCCCAACTGGCTGGCTTTTTTGTGGTTCTTTCAACGTCGTGGTTATCATATATTTGGCGAACATTATAGTCTAGCCCAAATAGAGAACTCTATTCTGCGGGAGAAATTACAGGAGCCGCGAATTCATTTTGCAATTGTCTGCGCTTCGGTTGGTTGCCCATTACTGCGTGCTGGAGCTTATTTTCCTGAACAAGTTACTCAGCAGTTAGATGAAGACACTCGTCGCTTTATTAATAATTCTGAAAAAGTCCATTATGACTCAGATAGTAAAACGCTCTACTGTAGCAAAATCTTTAAATGGTATCGTCAAGACTTTCTCAAAGTTACATCTTCCATTCCAGAATATATCCGCTCTTACCTAGAAACAGATTTGCCTTTGCAAGCCTCAACGCCGATTTCCTACCTTTACTATGACTGGAGGTTGAATCAGCGAATATCTTGATAAAATTGTTTGAGATAATTTGCGTCAACGCCAATCCCCCACAAAAAACCGATATAAAGGTAAATTGCAGTTGCTTTGAAGCTACCCCATTTTGCGACGCGTCGATCTGAAGATTGAACAATCCGGTTTACCTGATAAATACGTCCTTTTTTAACCAATTTCAGGCATAAATCTCCATCCTCCATAATCGGCAATGCCTGATCAAATCCATCGCAATCCCAAAAGTCAGTACTACGACAAAACATTACCTGATCTCCAAACAAAAGACGTAATCCTCGAAAAAACAGGTACGGTTTAAATAACAGTGGTGCGTAATAGGTTTTTAGATAATTATGTAGAGAGACACCCCAGCGAGTGGTTTGAGATCCACTCATCAGAGAAATAAACCCCCCACAGGCAATGGTTGGCTCTGCTAAGGTTTGCTCTATTACAGTGATTAGGTCATCCGGCACCCAAGTGTCTGCATGAAGAAAGCAAAGAATATCTCCCGTTGCAGCCGATGCACCGTAATTCATCTGAATAGAACGCCCACGCTGCTCAGATGAGATAACTTGTAGACATAGCGACTGATCGAATAACCCAAAGCATTGCTTTGCAATTGCCACTGTCTCATCTTCGCTGCCACCATCTACCACTATCACTTCCTTTGCAGGGGGATTAAGTAAAGTCAGTTGGCGCAATGTACGCCCTAAGCTAACTGCTTCGTTTAAAGTCGGAATGACAATCGAAACTTGAGACATGCAGCAAGAGTAGTTTTATTAGGAATTTGATGCTACGACAAACAAATGTATTTACTTAAAATTTACCACTCCTGAGCATGGTTTGTAGCTTTTAGCAGTTTTCCCCATATTGCATTATAAGGATGTACAAGTTGTGTCTGATGCTCGTCTTTAAAAATAAGCCTTCCTTCATTTGCCCACTGAAAAATCCCACCGCTTAAGTTATAAACGCACTTCATCCCGGCTTGATCAAGCTGTTGTGCTAATTTGGCGCTCCGGTAGCCAACAGAACAATAGATAACAATTAGTCTATCTTTTGAAACTGTTGAAAGTTCTGCTAAGTCAGGTGTTAGATGATCTATACACACTGCTGTTTCGATATGGCTTACCCCATATTCTGTTTGACTTCGTGCATCTAGCAGTAATGGCCGTGGCTTTGCAGAATCCAACAGTAATTGAGCTAATTGGTTGCAATTAATTTCCTTAACAGTAGGAAACTGAAATCTGATCAGAAGTTTAAGAAAGTTAAACATGAGCGATCGCACTTGTAAAAATACCCTCAGCTAATGACTGCTCGTTCTTACTCTGTTAATTCCTGTTTTCAACCAAGTTAACTTTAAGTCTAAGCCAGAATCGGTAAGGTAATCACAAATTCTGTTCCAACGCCTGGAGTAGAATTCACATTCAAAGTTCCGCCATGTTTTTCTATAACAATGGACTGAGCGATCGCTAATCCTAATCCTGTTCCTTTACCAACACCTTTTGTAGTAAACAAGTGGTCAAATACTTTTTGCTTGACTGATTCACTCATGCCTTGACCATTATCAGCAATCTTCACCTCAATCTGTTTGTCTTTCAATAAGGTGGTAATTATAATCCGATTCGGATTGGCTTTAATCTCCTTAAAACTTCGGTCTGTATTTGATTCATCCAAGGCATCAATAGCATTCGCTATAATGTTCATAAATACCTGATTCAATTGACCAGGGAAACATTCTACTTGAGGTAAATTATCAAAGTTTGTGATAACTTCAATGGCGGGACGTTGTTCATTTGCCTTCAAACGATGTTTGAGAATAAGAATGGTACTATCAACGCCTTGGTGGATATGGAAAGGTACTTTGTAGTCTTGATCGGCACGAGAGAAAGTGCAGAGACTGGTACTGATATTTTTCAGCCTGTCACAGGCTATCATCATTGAATCAATCATCTTGGGTAAATCTTCTAAACTATATTCCAAGTCGATTTTTTCGGCATGTTCAATAATTTCCGCTTTTGGATTTGGCAAACTTTCTTGATATAATTTCAGATGTTTAAAAATATCTACAAATACAGGTTTACTTTGTTCAAGGCTAGCAGAAATAAAACCAAGAGGATTATTCATTTCATGAGCTACCCCCGCTACGAGATTTCCCAACGCAGACATTTTTTCATTTTGTACTAATTGAAGTTGAGTTTCTTTAAGATATTGGAGTGTTTCTTCTAATTGGGTTGCTTGTTGGCGAGTTTCCAGCAGGAGATCGGTTTGTTGGAGTGCAACTCCCATTTGTGCAGCAATTTGTTGGGCAAATTCAATCTCAGAAGGTTGCCACTGATGTGGATGTTCGCATTGGTGAATACAGAGTAAGCCCCAAAGTTCATCATCTTGCATAATTGGTACAACCAATGATGCTCTAATATTAAACTGTTGCAAAATTGCCCGATGACAATCTAAAACTTCTGCGGTTTCAATATCTGATATTGCACAAAAGCGTCCCTGTTTGTACAGGGTCGCATAGTTCTTGCCAAAACAATGGTCTTGAATTTTTACAGCTAAACCAGAAGGAAATTGCGGTAGGACATCTTCGGCAATAAATTCGCCATATTCATAATTTACTCCAAGATGAAATTGATAAATTCCGACGCGCGAGACATTAAGAATTGAGCGAAGATTTTGAGTTACTGCACCAAAAATTGCATCTAAATCTAAAGACTCTCGGATTTGGTTTACAACATTAAATAAGGTTTTTTGCTGCTGGAGCGATTGTTGAATCTGTTGAGCTTTTTCTTGAGATTCTTGATAAAGACGAGCATTTTCTAGAGAGATGGCAGCTTGCACAGATAACATTTGGATAACTTTGATGCGATCGCTAGTAAATACCCCTGCCACTAGTTTATTTTCTAAATAGAGAATGCCTACTAAGTGTCCTTGATTAATAATCGGCGTACAAAATACACTCTGGGGTTGAAATTCGAGCAGATATTCTCCAAGTAACCCGGCTATCTCTGTTTGGCAATTATCTATGACAATGGTTTGTTGAGTATTTTTGACATAATTGATAATCTTTCTAGGGATATCTTCACAAGTATCTACTGCTTGTGACTTGAGAATAGTTTGTATTGGAGTTAAAAAACTGTTTTGGTGATTAATAAAAGTAATTGCCTTGACTTTTAAGTTTCCATTTTCAGAAAGAATTAAGGCAAATTTATGGGCACCAGAGTTTTCGAGAATAATTTTCGTCAGGCTAGCAATAATTTCATCCAATTCAATGCTACTAGAAATAGCTTGAGCCGCTTTCAGAATAGACATAAAGTCTAAGGCATCGGAAATATTTGTGCTACTAATAATGGAGGTTTGACCGGATAAAGATATCGAACTAGGGGCAATACTAGCAATTGTTTCTAGGGAATTAAAGCTAAGTTGGTGTTGATGTAGGATGGGTTGAAGTAATTCAGGATAGCGTTTTTCTAAGTCATCGGTTTTAGCTTTTGCTCCCCATCGGGCATAGCAGTAGTAAGCTTCTTGCATATATGCTTGAGCTACTTTTTCTTTGCCCCAATCAAGGTAAAATTTAGCTGCTAGTTCGTTAGCCAGAGCTTCTTGCTGAATGTACTCATTTTTTTTGGCTCCAGCGATCGCGCGATCGTATAAGTCAATTGCCTCAAATCGTTGACCTAAGACCCAATGACGCTCTGCCTCTACTAAATCAAATTTATGCTGAAAATTCATCGGTGCAATTATTGCTCGAACTTTTAGGTGTTTTTGATTTTCGTCAACCTTCAAGAGCAATTTTGCTTGTTCAGAAGATTTAGCTTTAGAATAGACAGATAGACGAGCCAATGAGTCGTAGTAATGGAAAACAGACACAGATAACATTCCTGCACCACCTTTAAGGTAACGCTCTCCTTTGTCTCCATTGCTAACTGCCGCTAGAGGATCATCAAACAAGTAGCTAATAATTAACTTAATTAGATAAAATTCATGGAGTGTAAACTCATCATTTTCCTTGAGTAGAGCAGGTAAGATTTTTCCTTCATCCCAGTATTTATCAATTAATAAATCTGAATAATGGCTATATTCAGTTATAAATTCAATTGTCCTTTTAAGAATACTAAATCGCATCAAAAAAGATTCACCAGTTGCAAAGCTAGACTCGAAAATTTTGATTTGTTCTAGTAAACTTTTTAAATCTTCTACACTCATTAAATAGGTATAAAAAAGTCGGAAAAAAGTTGAGACGATCATGTGTACAGAATCTCCAACTTCTAATCCTAAAGTATAAGATTCTTTTAATAAATTGATGGTATCTCGGACAGGTAGCTTGTTGAATTGATTAAATGCAGCTACTTTGAAACTAGTCATACTTTTCAGAGATTTTGCATCAAACTTCTCTACAATTTTTAAAGCTAACTGCCCAAACTTATAGCCTTTTTCTAGTTGATTTAATACCGCATTTAAAACAATGCCAAAATCAGCATATCCTGGTGCTGAAAGCGCTATATTGCCGTATTTAAGTGATAAGTTAACTTGTTCACAGGCAATAATTGGAAATAGGTGGGGAGCAGCCTGATGGACAGAGGGAGTGAGGCTGATCATAATTTTCAGGGCAACTAAAGCTTGAGGATCAGTCATCAAAGGTAGCTCAATTAAGCTTTCAATTTGGCGCTCTCCCAGTGTTGATAAAGTGTTTTCTATAGCTTGATGAATATCTGAAGTAGTAACAGATTCAAATAAGGGTATTCCAAGCTGTCGGAGAGTTTGACACCCAATATCAATCGCTTTAATCATCTGCCCTTGTACTTGATAATACTGGAGCTTAATTTCATAAACTTTTACTTTATCTAAAAAATTTGTCGCTCGTTGTATCACTACTTCAATTAGCGATTCCATCTGCTCAAATTCATTACTGATAAATGCAACTTCGGCAGCAGCGTGATATAAATCTCGCGTTAAGTCATGAGCATTTTCCCAGCCATCACTAATTAATAACTGAATTCCTTGATTGAAATATTGTAGAGCTGCACCATAAGCAATCGCTTCTTTGGCTTTGTGACCTGCCTTGAGATTTAGTTTAGCTAATTCTTGACGTTTACTTGGCTGGTTAATGAGTGGAATTCCATAATTTAAATGACCGACAATCTCAAAAATATTCTCTGACTGCTGGGCTAATGATGTATTTTTTAAAATTAATTGCCCAATTTGGAGATGGGTCAACTCTTTCTGTTCTTTGGGAATCAAAAAAGAAGCAGCTTGTTGAATGCGATCGTGCAAGAATTTGTATGTGACTGTCTTTTCTTCTAAGCTATCTTCAACCGTTTGTGTGTCTATATTATTTGTTATATGACCGTTATTTTCTAAAAATAAATCTTGATGAAAACTATAATTAGCACTAGTAGGTAAAATTAATCCTTCTTGCAAAGCTTTCCATAAAATAGCTGCCGTTTCTGTTTTTGATTTTTCTGAAACTATTGCCAAAGTTACTAAATCAAACTGATTACCAATACACGCAGCTAACTGTAAGAGTTGTTGAGTTGATTCAGGAAGCTTACGTAATTGACACACCATGAATTCTACAACATCATCTGTAACTGCTTGCTGATTTACTTGTGTAATTTCATATTTCCAACAACCCGAATCAAGGTCAAATTTAATGAATTCCTCTTGATGCAATACTTTGATAAACTGTGTTGTGAAAAACGGATTACCTTGAGTTTTTTGATAGATCGATTGAGAAAGAGGTGATGCTACATTTTCTGTACATTTCAGTGTATCAGCGACTAACTGATTCAATTGCCTTTGACTTAGTGGTGTTAAAGTAATTGTATGAATCGGTGCTTGCGTTTTTTGAATCTCACTCAAAGTCAATATTAATGGATGTGCTGGATTGACCTCATTATCACGATATGCACCAATTAACAATAGATGACCTGTATCAGCAATCAATAGTTGCATTAAGTTCAGAGATGCTGAATCTGCCCATTGCAAATCATCTAAAAATATCACTAATGGATGTTCAGCAATAGTAAAAACTTGTGTAAATTTTTGGAATAATAAATTAAATCTATTTCTGGCCGCAGTTCCTGATAATTCTGGTGCAGGTGGTTGTTCACCAATAATTTTTGATAATTCCGGGATGACTTCAATAATTACCTGTCCATTCTCCCCAACAGCTTCTAATATCTGGTTTTTCCATTGCTGGATTTGAGCGTTGTTTAGAGTTAATAATTGCCATATTAAATCTCGGAATGCTTGCACAAAAGCACTCAAGGGAATATTCCGTTGAAATTGGTCAAATTTCCCTTTGATAAAATAACCGTGTTGGCGCACAATCGGTTTATGAACTTCGTTAATAACCGCAGTCTTTCCAATTCCCGAAAAACCAGTGACCAACATTATTTCAGTTGCACCTTTGCTTACTCTTTCAAATGCTTCGATTAGGGTGGCTATTTCCGTTTCTCGTCCATAGAGTTTATCGGGGATAATAAAGCGATCGCACACATCTCTTTGTGCAATTGGGAAACTCTTAACTTCACCATTTTTTTGAAGTTGAGTTAAACAATTTTCTAAATCAAATTTCAGACCCAATATACTTTGATAGCGAGATGACGCATTTTTTTCCATCAATTTGCTGACAATCTCTGAAAGAACAGACGGGATTTGTGGGTCAATTTCATCTACTAATGGTGCTGATTTAGCAATGTGACAATGTACCAATTCCATCAGATCATTTGATTGAAAAGGTAATTCACCTGTAATTAATTCATAGAAGGTTACACCCAAAGAATAAAAGTCGGTTCGGTAGTCAATCCCCTGATTCATTCTTCCTGTTTGTTCTGGGGAAATATAAGCCAGCGTCCCTTCTAATACATTCGGACTGATTAGCGTTTGGGTTTCTCGTGGTAATAAAGAGGCAATACTAAAGTCAATGAGCTTTACTTGCTTAGTTTCAGGATTAATTAATATATTGGCTGGTTTTATATCTTTATGAATAATTCGATGGCGGGAAAGTATATCTAAGACATCACACAGAGATATTGCAATTTTTAAAAATTCCTTTAAGGATACAATATTATCGTTAACGAAATAATCCTTCAGGGAAATTCCCCCAAAGTCTTCCATCACTAATATATAACCATTCTGATATGCTTCCAAGCTGTAAGTTTGAATGATTCCGGGATAGTTGAGATTTTTGGTAATGGTGTACTGATTACGAAATTGTACGAGTTCGCTAAAGCTAGGATAAGGATTTTTCAGCAGTTTGATGATTACAGGTAAGGAGTCAGTTTCCTGGAAACCACGATAAATAAGAGTTCTGGCACTATCATAAAGTTGTTCGTTAACTTGATATCCAGGAATACTGAGTTTGGTGCTAATCATGCTGGACTTTATCTTTAAGACTTTTACATTTAGTATTCCCAGATGCCTAAATAAATTTACTTTAACGACTAGCTACTTATAAAACCAGATTCACCACGCTTGAAATGAAACTAAGTAAGTCGGTGTGAATAATTTAAACTATGTTAAGTAATGTAAAATTATTGTAATTCAGTTCGTAGTAAGGACTTTAGTCCTAAAAGAAGGACTGAAGTCCTTACTACAAACCTTTAATTATTTCCGCCGTCCTACTTAAGCACAGGGGTTGACATTCAATACTTCTCGGTTAAGGGGAAGGTGGGGTCCCCTCTGGGGATAAGGGGCGGGGGGAAGGGGAAAGAAAAAACCTTTAACCCTTACCCTTTTCCCTTTACCCAAAATCCGATTCCGAATTAAAAATGCACAAAGCGAGAAGTATTGGATTGACATTTGCTATCACTATTTCCGCAGTGCTGTATTAGCATCATGATCGGGCAGCATAATTTCTACGTCACGCAAAGTGCGGAAAGCATATCCACTTAAGCCAATAAGTAACATCCCTAGCGAAGAGATGAAGTACAAAACTGCCATACCCGAACCTTTTCCCGTGCCGAATATCCAGCCTAATATGGGTGCAAGACTACCATCTGGCATCATTGCAGGTTCAAAAATATAGTCGGCTAGTGGCCCAGCTATCAAATAAGCAACCGTTGAAGCAACCAACGTTACAACCTTTAGAGTCGCAAAAACACGTCCTTGGATCTGAGGATTAACCTTGGTTAGCCAGATAGCATCACAAGAACTGCCAAGTATGGGAAAATTCAGAGATGAACAGAATTGAGCTGGAATCCAAATCAATGGTGTCTTAGCTAGACCAAAGATAATTTTGCCCAAACCAACACCGATCATACCAAGTAGCACCCCATCTATACGACGCTTGAAACCACCCCAGCTATTGATGAGTAATACGCCAACTATTCCACCAATTCCTGCTGCTGAGGCTAAAGTGCCTAACACCTTAGCATCATTACCAGTCAGCGCTAGAACCATCGGTGAATAGATTGAGAGTCCAAAGTCATAGGCAAATGTAAATACAAATGCTAACACTAGCATGGCAAGCAAACTTGGACGTACAGCAATGTAATGCCAACCAAAGTAAATCTCCTGCTTCCAATTAGTGAAACTTTGAGTGTTTACTGCTGTCATACTAGGTTGTGGGATATGTACTCCTAAAACTGTGGTGACAGCGAATACAAAACTCACAATATCGATAATTAATATCCCAACAAGCCCAATAACTGAGTAGAGAATGCCTGCTAGTGTTGGTGCGATGATACTAGAACCGTAATCAGCTAAAAATCTCAGACTGCTAACACGACTGTAGTGCTGCTTGGGCATCATCGTAGATATGGATGTTGAGTAAGCCAGTTCTTGAACTACCTCAAAAATACCTTGGATAGCGACAGCTAAGTATAAATGCCATAATTGCAGATGTCTAGTTGAATAAAGTAGTAAGACAGCGATCGCTACAACACCACTCACTGTATCCCCAACTATCATCAGATATTTACGGTTCCAACGATCTACAATAAACCCAGCGATAGGAGCCATCAATACTTGTGGCAATTGTGCAAACAACCCAAACAACGCTATTGCTGTAACCTGATGCGTTAGTTCCCATATCCAGATAGTGAATGCGAAGCCAGTCATCCCACTACCAATAATAGAAACGGTTTGACCAAGCCAAATAATGATGAATATACGCACTTGTATGAGTCTTAAATTATAGGTTTGTAGCGGTTGGCAAATTAACCTTCAATTAATCTTGATGGTTCTTTGATAGCTCTATTACCTGATTGTGGCGGACAGATTTTTCTCGGTAGCGATGTTGGTACATGACAAAGCCACTTATAAATAAAATTAAGGGTGATAATCCGACAAATACGTAGAGAATGCGCGTGGATAAACCACCAAATGTACCATAGTGTAGGGGAATAAAAGAGTTGAGGATGCGATCGCCCAATGGCATTTTTAAAGCATTATCAACTCGCAAAACTTTACCCGTGTACTGGTCAAGATAAACATTACTCTGACCACGTTCTGCATTTTCCTGGGGTAGCTTAAAGCTAATTGTTAAGCTGTCTTCAGGTTGATTAGGGAAGGAAATACTCTTGACCATAGCACCTGGCAAGGCAGCATCAGCAATCTTTAGTTGTTCTGTAAGTCGCAACGGTAATTGACCAGGTTTGGGCACAGAAACAGGTTCTGGTTGCTTTTTGGTAAATGTTACTGCATAGATGATGGGTTCGGTGAAGTCGTAGAAATTCCAGCAGAAGCCAGTAAAGGCAGTCAGCGTCAGGAACACCACTGTAATAATGCCTACTACTTTATGAATGTCGAAGTTCAGCCGCTTTGGATGAGCATTCCACTTGATCTTGAATCCTGCAATCAGCCTGCGCCATCCAGGCCAGAGAATGACACCCGTAATACTCAGAACGAGCAACAGGAATGCTATAACTCCAACGATGGTCATCCCAACGTCTCCAGCCATCAGATTATAATGGAGTTCATACAGCAGAAGAATCAATGTTCTGTCCGATCGCTCACCCATGATTGCAGCAGTATAAGGATTGACAATAACATCTA
This sequence comes from Nostoc sp. ATCC 53789, assembly GCF_009873495.1. Lineage (GTDB taxonomy): Bacteria > Cyanobacteriota > Cyanobacteriia > Cyanobacteriales > Nostocaceae > Nostoc > Nostoc muscorum_A. The sequence continues at coordinate 3,335,687 of NZ_CP046703.1, forward strand.
TCCCTTTGTCATCAGGAGCAACGAAGGCAAACATAATTGGTTCATTTGGCTCTGAAGGGATATAGACTTTATTGAGTTTTAAGTCCTTTCGGGATGAATCATATTCCGCTTTCACAGTATTTACCACTGACTCTAGAGACAGTGGCGCTTCTTGGGGAGAGATATATCCAAACTGTTGGGCTACTAAAAAGTGGTTAATTTCCTTCTGAAAGACCAATAAACTACCTGTCAAGCCAATTATAATCAGCACAAATCCCATAGCTAAACCGAGGTAGCGGTGTAGAGCAAATGCCCAGTTACGGAATGTTTTGGATTTCATTGCAGATACCCTTTACATACATTGATTAACCTTCTCATTCCTCCTGATGAAGGGGAAGAAAACTGATTTCTTCTCCCTCGCTTTACTAAAAAGAGGTTTAAAGATGAATTTAAAAACTGAATGAAATTGTGCCCTGAACTGTAAAAGGTGCTTGTGGGAATACATAAAAGCCGTTGGTTTCGTAGTATTTCACATCAAACAGATTTTTGAAATTGAGTGCGGCTCCCCAATCATTACGTTTGTAGAAGATAGTCGCATCGGTTCTAACATAGGAAGGAAGAGTAAACGGATCGCTTTGGTTAGTAATGCGATCGCCTATAAAAAATAACCCTGCACCAAAACCGAACCCTTGCAAATCACCACTCTGGATTTCATAAGTTGTCCATAAACTAGCGCCATGATAGGGTGCATTTACCAACCGCGAACCTTGCAAAGAAGGATCGTTGTCTTCGCTGACATAGGCATCATTTAAAAAACCAGAAGCTATTATCTTCCAACCGGGTGTAATTTCTCCTGCCACATCCAGTTCAATTCCACGACTTTTTACCTCTCCGACTGCAAAGAATACATCAGGATTATCAGGATCAACTGTCGGTATATTGGTCTTTGTAATATCATAAGCTGCTAACGTCAGCGATATCTGAGGGCTGAGATCGGCTTTAATCCCGACTTCATACTGAGTACCCCGCGAAGGCTCCAGCGCTTCTCCATTCGACCTAAAATTATTGGGTACAAAGGAACGGCTATAACTGACATACAGCGAGATTGGTTCTATTGGCTGATAAACTAATCCGACACGCGGTGAAAAGGCTGTATCATAAAAATTAGATTCTTCTGGCTCGCTACCATTAATTGTGTCAGGAATGAATTTATTGTTGTAATCAACAAAATCATATCTGCCGCCGACTAGCAATTTCAAATTTGGCAGCAATGTCACTTGGTCTTGTAAATAAATTGCTGCTGTATTTGTGGTTGAATCGGACTTTACTGCATAGGTAAAACTTTCACGGGATGGAATTTCATATCCATAGACAGGAGCGAAGATATTTAGTGATGAAATACTTGCTTGATCGAGTGAATAATTACTAATGCTTCTACTGAATTCCACACCAAAAAGTAGCTGATGCTGAATTGATCCAGTTTTGAATTCACTAATCAAATCGGTTTGCAGCGATAAATCGTTACTTTCACCAGGAGAAAGACCTGTAGAGTAGTCTCGCGATAAGGTATCGCCAACTAACTCATTAGGATTAATGTGGGTATCATTTGTCTCAATAAATTGACCAGATAAATTACTCCGCAGACGCAAGTTTTCATTAAATCGATGGTCTAGGGTTAAAGCAAAGCGGTTATTTTCAATATTAATCGAGTCGCTTGGTTCGCCTAAATTCCGGCTGATAGGGAGGTCAAGAAAAACACTGTTAGGTAAAAAACCACGATCAAATACTCTATTGACCTTTGTGTATTCGTATTCTAGAGAGATGTTTGTGGCATCATCAATCTTGTAGCTGACAATGGGAGAGATAGAGAAAACATCCCCATTGACAAAATCACGAAAACTACCAGAGTTTTCATAGGCAATATTGAGACGATATAAAAGATTTTTCTCTGGAGTCAGGGGCCCAGAAATATCAATGGACGAACGATAAAAACTGTAACTTCCTACTGTAAATTCGCCTGCGTAGTAGGGTTCATTTAACGGTTGTTTTGTGACGTAATTAACAATACCACCTGGTTCAAATTGACCATACAGCACTGAAGCTGGGCCTTTTAGAACTTCAACCTGTTCGACATTTGCGCCATAGATAAAAGCATTTTGAGTTTTGAAGCCATTTCTCAGGATGTTTGAGTTGAGAAATCCCCGAATCGTTAAGTCATCTACAGCGCCACTATAGCCTGTTCCCACCGATACACCAGACACGTTACGGGCTGCATCTGAAATCCGAGTGATTCCCTGCTCCTCAATTACTTGTTTGGGTACAACTTGAATGGACTGAGGAATATCGCGCAGTGGGGTGTCGGTTCTGGTTGCAGTTGATGTTTCAGGTACACGATATCCATCAGGATCGCCCGTCACTACTAGTTCAATCGGTTCATCACTCGCCGCAGAAGGTTGACTTGGCGGAGTTTCTGTTTCTGACTGATTTGCTTCAGGCTTTTGTGGTGTTTGTGTTTGTTGTCCTTGGGATGTGGAAGACGTAGCACTAGCCACACTCAAAATCAAACCCTCGTCAGGACTGTCAAACAACTCTACAGTCGGTACACTCGCTTCACCAATCACCGTGACTCGGATAGTATTGGCATCAAAGTTTGCGACCGTTATCTCAGTAATACCTGCAATTGGCCGCTCCGAGCGAAATGTGAATGTATCACCTGAAGGTAAACGTAATTGTGCGTTGGGAATATCAGCGATAAAATTATTGCCCGAACTGCGATTCACCAGTTGTAATTTTTCACCAAGGGCAGTTTGTAAAATCACTTCCACTCCCTGAGTGGTGGGATTAGCCTTAACTGCACTCACTGGGACAATTTCCGTGGTACTCCCTTGGCTGAGTTGTGGTGGTTGTCGAAGTATCTCTGCACTCTTGCCAGGATGTACTAACTCACTTATTCGTTGAATCTCTCTGATTGGTTCCCCAGTAAATGGTTGATTGGAATTAGCATCTGTTGGAGTTGACTTGAGATGCTCTGATACACCTATCCCTACTTCTTCACTTCTAGCAGCAGTTGCGATCGATACAGTCAAAGAGCTTGTCAATAACAGGTAGGGAAGCAATTTTTTCAGTTTCATTCCAATCCAGATCCTCACGGTCTACTAGTAGCCTTAGAACTTAATAGAAAAGTTTTTCATTTCAAATCTGAAATTAAACTATTTTAGCCACAAAGTAAAGTGACAATATATCGCAAGATATTTGACAGTCTTTATCAAGATTTTCTAGCTTATAAAGTTAAAAGACAGCTAATAGCTGGAATAGATATAGTTAAAATGATACAAGTGCAAGACAAGTGTTACTAAAGAAAATGTTGTCCTAATCAATATTTGGAAGACTTTAAAATATTTTTACCAAATAAAATAAGTATAAAATTATACTTATTTTATAAAAAAAGAATACACCGAATTTCATCTGAATGGAATGCAATAACTTGATTGCCCATAGCTCAAATGCGTTTAAACGCACTTAAATTAAAGAAAATAAGATTGATCGGGGCTGATGGGTTAGACTCTCTATCAATTTCCCAACGACTAAAAGGATGTTTGAAAAGTCCTCTTCTTGGTAACAAAACGTTTAGATCCCCCTAAATCCCCCTTAAAAAGGGGGACTTTGACTCCGGTTCCACCCTTTTTAAGAGGGGGATCAATGAGTGCCTAAAATTACAGCCAACTACTTTTCAAACAACCTCTAAGGTTTTTAAGCCCACGGACGTTAGTAATGCCTCGTACAAAAGGGGTTTATAACCGCTTTTTTAATGTTAAATTGACACCTATCAGTAGTACCTTGTCCCTGTGATGGTCTGTATTCTGACCGATTAAGCATTGCTCTAACTTGCTGCGATCGCTGACAAAAAATCAGCTTAATCTACGGAAGACCAGGTTATAAAAATATAATCTATTTACACAAATCAATAAGAATTACCTATCAATAGCTAGTTGCATAAAGCGATACTCTCCTCTAAAGTAAGCAGAGTACTTGAAAATTGCTCTCAATAAAAAGCTTAAAACTTTATTGAGTTGAAATTTGCAATAGCGTCTAGTATTTCGCTAAGGACTCCCTTGTTTAGGCTCTCCTAAAAGAGGTAAAAGAGCCTTAGCTAGTAAAAAGTCAGAATTGTGGGATGAAAACTTACCTGTGAAATGCGATCGATATTTGCGTTCTCATTTTGGCAGGATAAAAGTTGAATGTATCGCAGCAGTATTTAAGCAAGAGTGCATCTAGTTCTGGAAAGTCAAATGGCTATACAAATCAAGGACTTTAAAGAAATTGACCCTAACTTCACGGTTGTTGATCTTCTCCATCAAAGAAGCTTGACACAGCCGGATACAATTGCTTTCACCTTCCTTGAAGATGGAGAAACCCAAGAATCAACACTGACTTATCAACAACTGGTGAAGCGCTCTTGTGCGATCGCATCTCAACTCCAAGCTTTAAATTTAAATGGGGAACGAGCCTTATTACTTTATCCACCTGGACTAGATTACTTAACTGCTTTTTTTGGTTGTCTATACGCTGGAGTTGTTGCAGTTCCGGCTTATCCACCTCTCAATCAACGCAAAACACCCAGAATAAGCGCTATTACTAAAGATGCACAACCTAGCATTGCTCTGACTACAACAGCGATGCTCCCGACATTACAATCCATATTTGCACAAGCAACAAACCTAGAAAGTCTCCAGTGGTTGACTACAGATGATATAGCGCCAGGTTCAGAAGACGCTTGGCAACAAACTCACATCAATCCAGATACCCTAGCTTTTTTGCAATATACATCGGGTTCTACAGGGACACCAAAGGGAGTCATGCTTAGTCACGGCAATTTGCTCCACAATGCCGCCATGACTTACCAAATTATGGAACATTCTCCTAGTAGTAAATTTGTTTCTTGGCTACCTGTTTACCATGATATGGGATTGATTGGTGGTATTTTGCAACCTTTGTATGGTGGATTTCCTTGCATCTTGATGTCCCCAACAGCTTTTTTACAACGACCTTATCGTTGGTTACAGGCAATTTCTCACTACAAAGGTACAACTAGCGGAGCCCCTAACTTTGCTTATGAATTGTGCATTCAAAAGATTACCCCTGAGCAAAAAGAAACCCTTGATTTAAGTAGTTGGAGTGTTGCATTTAATGGTGCTGAACCCATTCGGCAGGATACTTTAGAACGGTTTGCAGAGGCTTTTGCAGAGTGTGGCTTTCGCCGGGAAGCATTTTACCCATGTTACGGGATGGCGGAAGCAACCCTGATGATTTCTGGCGGGAGCAAGAAAGCTGTACCTCCTTGTATAACAGTTGTCAAATCGGCACTTTCCAGAAACCGGGTTGTTGAAGCAAATACTGATAGTGAAGATATTCAAAGTTTTGTCAGTTGTGGACAAACTTTACCACAACAACAAATTGCGATCGCTAATCCAGAGACTTTTACCCCTTGTCAACCTGACGAAGTTGGAGAAATTTGGGTATCAGGCCCTAGTGTTGGGCAAGGTTATCGGCATCGGCAACAAGAGACGGAGCAAGTATTTCACGCCTATCTCCAAGGCACAGGAGTTAGCACAACATTAGGGCCATTTTTACGTACTGGTGACTTAGGCTTTTTGCACAATGGAGAACTCTTCATTACAGGTAGAGCCAAAGATTTAATTATCATCAGAGGTCGTAATCTTTACCCACAAGACATCGAACTAACTACAGAATACAGCCATCCATCATTGCGTTTAGGTAGCTGTGCAGCTTTTGCTGTGGAAGTTGCTCATGAAGAACGGTTGGTAGTGGTGCAGGAATTGGAGTTTCGTGCCAAACCAAATTTTGAAGAAGTTACTGCCGCAATTCGTCAGACCGTTGCAGAAGTACATGAAGTGCAAGTATATGCAGTAGTACTAATCAAACCAGGTAGTATTCCCAAAACTTCTAGCGGCAAAATTCAACGCCGTGCCACAAAAGCCAATTTTTTGGCAACCAAACTGGAAGTTATCAGCCAGAGTATCCTGGATAGTGCAGATGACCTTGAGAATAAGACGAATCTGAGCCGTGAAGCAATTATGGCAACAGCGTCAGAAACCCGCCTACCATTGCTGATATCTTACTTACAAAAACAAATTGCTCAGATATTAAAAATTGAAGTTTCCCAAGTGAAACCAGAACAACCACTAAATAGCTTGGGAATCGATTCCTTAATAGTTTTCGATTTAAAAAATCGAATTCAGGTAGATTTTGGGGTAGCAATATCTGTTGAAGATTTTTTCCAAGATGCTAGTGTCGTTCTGCTAGCAATGCAAATCCTTTCTCAATTAACAATTACAAAATCTTCAGAACCACTGCTACAGCCGATTTCTCGCAATCAAGAACTACCCCTGTGTCTATCTCAAGAGCGCTTGTGGTTCCTTAACCAGTTAGAACCTAATAACCCCTTCTACAACGTTCCCATTGCAATACGTTTGACTGGGAAGCTTCATCAGGCGACATTAGAACAAAGTCTTAACGAAGTCGTACAGCGTCACGAAGCCTTGCGAACTAGCTTTGTATCTGTCAAAGGGCGACCAGTTCAGGTGATTACCCCAAGTGTGAAGTTGACACTACCAGTTTTGGAATTACCAGAAGCAACTGTGGCTGAGGCTTTGCGCTTCGCCACAGAGTTCGCTCAAAAACCCTTTGATTTATCACAGTCGCCACTGCTGCGAGTTCAACTTTTGTATTTGAAACCAGAGGAGCATATATTGCTCTTGACCATGCACCACATTATTGCCGATGGTTGGTCTATTGGTATTCTGATTCAAGAACTAGCAGAGATTTACCAAGCTATTTCTCATGACTTACCTTCTCTACTTCCTAAACTTCCCATCCAGTATGCAGATTTTGCTGATTGGCAGAGAAAATGGCTACAAGGAGAGATTCTTCATACCCAACTTGATTACTGGAAACAGCAGTTAAGCGGTAATCTATCAGTACTGCAACTGACTACAGATAGACCCCGACCAGCAATACAAACCTTCGCTGGTAAAAAGCAATTTCTAGCATTTCCTAAAGCTTTAAGTGAAGCAGTAAAAGAATTAAATCAGCGAGAGGGTGTCACTCAGTTTATGACACTCATCGCAGTATTTAAGACGTTGTTATACTGTTATACAAACCAACAAGAAATCTTAGTTGGTTCGCCTGTCGCAGGTCGGACTAGAGCAGAAACTCAGGGGATAATAGGGTTTTTTATTAATACCCTGGTGCTGCGTACAAATCTATCAGGTAATCCGAGTTTTCGGACTTTATTAGGGCGGGTACGCGAAGTGGCTTTGGGTGCTTACGCTCATCAAGAATTGCCCTTTGAAAAGTTAGTGGAAGAATTACAACCAGAGCGGGATTTAAGCCACAACCCATTGTTTCAAGTGATGTTTATTCTGCAAAATGCTCCCATTCCATCTATAGAATTTCCAGAGCTAACTCTGCATCCCCTAGAGGTTGATAGTGGTACATCTAAATTTGATTTGAAATTCAGTATTTGGGAAAGTACAGAAGGATTTAACGGCTCATTAGAGTATAAAACAGACTTGTTTGATGACAAGACTATTGGGCGAATGATTATTCATTTTGAAATTCTGCTACGCAATGTTGTTGAACAGCCAGATATCAGACTGAATGAGTTAGCCGAAATTATCGTTACCTCTGACAGAGAACAACAGCAAATTAAAGAGAAAGAGCTAGAATTTACCTCATTAGAAAAGCTGAAGTTAACCAAGCGTAAAGTCATTAATTAATAGAAGATAAAAATACATTGGAGTAGCATCAATGAACTTAATCCAATCATTAAAAAGTTTTCCGCGTCAAGTTAGGGCATTTTTACAGCCAAATGATTTAAGTAAAGTAGCGGCTCTTTATGCCCATGAAGAATGGCCTAGACTGCGGTTTGCTCATCGCTACCAAAGTCATTTTGCTCCCCTGAAATGGAAAAAACTCAAGATTTTGGCAATTGGTGTAGGGGGTTACGAAGATCACACAATTGGAGGTGAGGCTTTAAAAACTTTTAAAACTTATTTTCCAAATAGTATGATCTACGGTATTGATATTGTTGATAAAAGGTATTTAGAAGAAGACCGAATTAAAATATTTCACGGCGATCAAAATGATGAATCTTTTATGAAAGATGTTTTCAATGAAACCGGAGCATTAGATATCATCATTGAAGATGGCAGTTCGGCTAATGAACATCATATTAAAGCCTTCTACAAATTTTTTCCTGTACTCAACGAAGGCGGGATTTATGCTGCGGAAAATATTCATCATTCTTACTGGCCAAGTCTTGGACAAAAGTGGTCAGACTTTGCTCAAGAAAGTGTGATGATGCAAAATTGGGTAAACGTGGGTGGAAGTCTTGACTTGAACGACCCAAAAACTGTGATGAATATGTTTAAAAAATTAGTTGATGGATTGAATTATGAAGAATTTTTAAATCCCGGCTATACTCCATCTTATTTTGATAAAAATATTGTTTCTTTGCACTTTTACCATAATTTAGTAATTGTGTATAAAGGCGACAATAGTGAAGGTAGTAATTTTATTGAAAATAACACTTTGCAACCATTCGTTTTGGAAACTCTGGGTGTCAATTCATTGGATGATCTGGGGCTAGAATTTCCAGAAATCGACCAGAAAGCAGATGAAATGAGTTTGACTTTTACCACTATTAAAAGCTGAAGGGAATTCTTGGAGCAAAATTATGAAAATTCCAGAGTCCCCAAAACTTAATCTCAATGAGTTACGAATAACTAAACGGCAAGGTATCAATGTTTCGCCAGCCGAATTGATTAAAGCAGTACCTTTAGTGGCAGGAAATTCGCTTCCTTTGCTTATCCAACCCACTGTAGATGCAGTGAATTTAGTTGCTTGGGCGGTGAGTAATCGGGAGTTGATTACAAATCATTTGTTTAAGCATGGCGGAATTCTGTTTCGGAATTTTCAGGTGAAGAACTATTTGGAGTTTGAGCAGTTTATCAAAAGCGTGACTGGAGAGTTACTGGAATATCGCGATCGCTCTTCACCACGCAGCCCAATCCAAGGTAATATTTATACTTCAACTGACTATCCTGCCAACTCAAGTATTTTTCTGCACAGCGAACTTTCTTACGCCAAAACCTGGCCTTTAAAGATTTTCTTTTTTTGTATTCAGCCTGCACAACAAGGAGGAGAAACACCAATTGCAGACACTCGCAAATTGTTGCAACGGATTGATGGTAAAATTTGCGATCGCTTCAGTCAAAAGGGAGTTATGTATGTCCGTAACTTTGGCGACGGCTTTGGCTTACCTTGGCAAACAGTTTTTCAAACAACCAATCCATCTGAAGTAGAAGCATTTTGTCGTAGTAATGGCATTGAGTTCGAGTGGAAAGAGGGTAATCGTTTGAGAACCCGTCAAGTTCGTCAAGCGGTTGCTACACACCCGCACACAAATGAACTCGTGTGGTTTAATCACGCTGCCTTCTTTCATATCTCAACTTTGGAACCAAGCATCCGCGAACCATTATTAGCAGAGTTCCCAGAATCAGATTTGCCCCACAATACTTATTACGGTGATGGTTCAGCAATTGAACCTGCTGTACTAGATGAAATTCGCTCTGCTTACCAACAAGAAATGGTTATTTTTCCCTGGCAAGCTGGAGATATTTTAATGCTCGATAATATGCTTACAGCGCATGGACGGATGCCATTTGTGGGTGCGCGAAAGATTGCAGTGGGAATGGCAGAACAATACAGTAATTAATATATTTAGTGGCAAGTACGGAGAATCAGAATGCTAGAGGAAATGCAAGGTTTTCGACTCTCACCCCAGCAAAAACATCTGTGGCAATTGCAAGAAATTGATAACCTTCCTTATCGTTCTCAGTGTGCTGTTTTAATTGAGGGAGATTTAGATGTCAATATTTTAAAATTAGTCTTAGAAAGAGTTGTCAATCGCCACGAAATTATCCGTACAAACTTTCGCTCTTTACCTGGAATGACTATCCCATTGCAGGTAATTGGTAAGCAGAAGATAAACTTGGATAACACTTATGATTTGAGCAGTTTGACACCTCAAGAGCAAGAGAACTCGCTGAAAGAATTATTTCATAAAATCAGTCAACAGCCTTTTGATATTATACAAGGTTCTCCTTTACAGCTATGTTTAGTGACTTTATCGGCATCCAAATATGTATTAATTGTGAGCTTACCAGGGCTTTGTGCAGATATTGCTACACTAGAAATTTTGGTGCAAGAAATTAGTCAGTTTTATGCAGCTTGCTTACAGGGTGAAGAAATAGAGAACGAACCATTACAATATGCAGACCTAGCTGAATGGCAAAATGAATTGTTGGAAGGAGCAGAGACAGAAGCTGGTAGAGACTATTGGCAAAAACAAAATATTGCGTTGGATTTGCAAGGATTAAAACTTCCTTTTGGAAAACAATCTATTGACAAATTAGTATTTAAACCACAAACTAAAACTTTTGCGATCGCTCCTGAATTAATAAAACAAATCGATATTTTAAATCAATATAATAATACTTCAATATTTGAGTTTTTATTGGCTTGCTGGCAGATTTTAAATTGGCGCTTAACTAAACAAGAATATCTGACAATAGGCATGGCTTTTGCCGGGAGAAAATATCAAGAACTAGAGACAGTTGTTGGACTATTTTCTAAATGTTTACCGTTAAGTATTGATTTAAAAGCAACATCTAAAATTAAAGATATTGTATACAACAATAACCAATCAATTCAGCAGTTAGACAAAATTCAAGATTATTTTAGCTGGGAACAAATAGCAGGATTAACACAAAATACCTTACATTTCTTTCCGCTTGGTTTTGAATTTAGAGAACAGCCAGATAAGTATCTTGCTGCTGATGTATCGTTTAAAATTTATCAGCAGTATGCCTGTATTGAACGGTTTAAATTAAAACTTTCTTGCCTGCGCCAAGATGACACATTAACAGCAGAATTGCACTACGACTCTAGCGTATTCCAGGCAGAAGACATTAAACGTTTGATAGAGCAATTTCAGACTTTATTGGCTAGTGCGATCGCTAATCCAGATGCGACAATCAGCGAGTTAGAGGTTCTCAGCCAAATTGAGAGACACCAACTGCTATACGAGGTGAATAATAATCAGCGCGATTATCCACAGACTAAGTGTATTCACCAACTGTTTGAAGAACAAGCACAAAGAACACCTGATAACATTGCCATTGTCTTTGAAGACCAACAACTGACTTACGCACAGTTGAACAGCAAAGTCAATCAACTAGCTCACTACTTGCAACAACAAGGAGTTAAGGCGGAAGTTGTGGTAGGACTTTGCACAGAGCGATCGCTGGAAATGATGATTGGATTATTAGGAATCCTCAAAGCTGGTGGCGCATACCTACCGCTAGATCCAACTTTGCCACAGGGAAGTCTGAACTTACGCTTGCAAGGGATTCAAGTAGATATCATTTTGACACAACAGTGTTGGCTAAATATTTTGCCAACAGATGCAGCCAAGGTAATCTGTTTAGACACAGATTGGGAGGTTATTGCTCAAAACAAAGATGAGAATCCCAGCAGTGAAGTGACACCTGAGAATTTAGTATATGTACTGTTCACCTCTGGTTCTACAGGTAAACCGAAGGGAGTTGCGATCGCACATCAACAACTTCTTAATTACGTCAATGCCATTATAGATAGGTTAAACCTGCCAGGCGGGATCAACTTCGCCACTGTTTCCACCTTGGCTGCCGACTTGGGTAACACCGTTATCTTTCCTGCTCTTTGTACAGGAGGATGTCTGCATTTGATATCATATCAGCGTGCTACTGACTCAGCAGCCTTAGCAGAATACTGTGGTAAACATCCAATCGATTGTCTTAAAATTGTCCCCTCTCACCTAGCCTCCCTTTTGGCATCTTCTTCGGCTAAGTTCATCTTGCCCCGTCAGCGATTGATCCTGGGTGGTGAAGTTGCTAATTGGCATTTAATCGAGCAGATTCAGCACTATACCCCAGATTGCCTAATCTTCAATCACTACGGGCCGACAGAAGCTTGTGTTGGTGTCTGTACCCTAGAGATTGTGCCTGAGCAAGTCGAGCGTCATTTAGCAGCAACAGTCCCCCTTGGTCGCTCAATTGCTAACACCCAAGTATATATTTTAGAAGAAAACTACAAACTAGCTCCCCTAGGAGTCAAGGGCGAAATCTACATTGGTGGTGCGGGTCTTGCTCGATGCTATCTCAATCAGCCCGATCAAACAGCTTTGAAATTTATTCCCCATCCTTACAGCGACATACCGGGAGCGCGACTTTACAAAACTGGTGACTTAGGTCGTTATCTGCCAAACGGCACGATTGAATTTCTTGGCCGTATCGACAACCAAGTTAAAATTCGGGGTTTCCGTATCGAACTGGGTGAAATTGAAGCTGTATTAAATCAGTATCCTCATGTGCGAGAGGTTGTAGTTTTAGTAAGAGAATCAGAATCTGGGCAAAAATATCTGGCAGCTTTTGTTGTACCTTCCGAAGAATCCCCTTGCTCGACCAATGAACTGCGCGGCTATATTCGGGACAGGTTGCCTGAGTATATGCTACCTTCAACCTTTATTATCCTCAAAGCATTACCACTAACTCCCAACGGCAAGGTAGACCGTCAGGCGTTGCTAGAACTTAACCCCGTGCGCCCTGAATTAGAAACCAGTTTGGCAACTCCTCGCACGCCAGTTGAAGAAGTACTAGCGGGAATTTGGATTGGGTTGCTTGGTATTGAGCGTGTGGGCATCCACAATAACTTTTTTGAATTGGGAGGGCACTCGTTACTAGCTACACAAGTTGTTTCCCAAGTGCGCGAAGCCTTCCAAGTAGAGATGCGGTTACGTAGTTTGTTTGAGAAACCTACGATCGCCGGACTTGCGGAACTGATTGAAACGGCAATGAGGAGCAGTGAGAAATTAGAAATTCCACCAATTGAGCGCGTTCCTCGGAATGAAGCATTACCTTTATCTTTTGCCCAGCAAAGATTGTGGTTCCTTGACCAATTAGATCCGAGCAATCCTTTTTACAACATCTCCAGTGCGATTTTACTTAAAGGCTCACTCAATGTCCCAATTTTAGAGCAGAGTTTTCAAGAAATTGTGCAACGCCATGAAGCTTTGCGAACTAGTTTTGTCAACGTCAATGGCGAACCAGTGCAAGTTATTGCGCCAGCACTCAACATCACCTTACCAGTGGTGGATCTTCAGAAGTTATCTCTAGAGGAACGAGAGGCGGAGACACGACGGCTGACTAATTTGCACGCACGGCATTCTTTTGACTTAACTCAAAGTCCATTGCTACAAACCACCTTGTTGCAATTGGCAGAGGATGAGCATATTTTGCTGTTCACCATCCACCACATTGTTGCTGATGCTTGGTCAGCAGGGGTGCTGATTCGGGAAGTGGCTGCACTTTATGAATCATTCTCTACTAGCACGCTTTTACTATTGCCCAATCTGCCTATCCAATACGCAGACTTTACCTTATGGCAGCGACAGTGGTTGCAAACAGAGGTACGTTCCTCCCAGATGGCTTATTGGAAACAGCAGTTAGGTGGAAATTTACCAGTGCTGCAACTCCCAAGCGATCGCCAGCGCCCAGCTATTCAAACCTTTAGAGGCAAAAAGCAGTCGTGGTTTATTCCTCAAACTCTCTCCCAGGCGCTCAAGTCAATTTCGCAACGGGAAGCAGTCACTCTATTCATGACAATGCTTGCAGCATTCAAAACCTTGCTGTATCGTTATACAAGTCAAACTGATATCCTCGTCGGTTCTCCGATCGCCAATCGCAACCGTAGCGAGATAGAGGGACTAATCGGCTTTTTTGTCAATACCCTAGTTTTGCGTACCGACTTATCAGGGAATCCGAGTTTTAGAGAATTGCTGCGGCGAATTCGAGAAGTAACACTGGATGCTTATACTCACCAAGATTTACCCTTTGAGCAGCTAGTTGCAGAGTTGCAACCAGAACGCAACCTGGGACACACGCCGCTATTTCAAGTGATGTTCGTGTTGCAGAATGCTCCAATGGAAACACTGAAGCTTTCAGGATTGAGTCTTACTCCAGTGGAAGTAGACACTGAAATAGCCAGATTTGATTTAACTTTGTCGCTGACTGACACTGCACAAGGATTAATCGGGGTGTTCGAGTACAACACCGATTTATTTGACTCAGCTGCGATCGCTAGGATGCAAGGACATTTCCAAACCTTGCTAGAGGGAATTGTCGCCAATCCAGACCAGCAGCTATCAGATTTACCAATTTTGACCCAGGCAGAACAACAGCAACTACTAGTAAATTGGAACGATTCGCAAGCTGATTATCCGAAAGTTTGTATTCATCAGTTGTTTGAGGCGCAGGTAGAACGAACACCAAATGCGATTGCAGTAGTTTTTGAAGATCAACAACTTACCTATCAACAGCTAAATACCCGTGCAAATCAGCTAGCACACCATTTACAAACACTGGGTGTAGGAAAAGAAACCCTAGTGGGAATTTGCACAGAGCGATCGCTAGAAATGATTATTGGACTATTGGGCATCCTGAAAGCGGGTGGTGCATATCTACCAATCGATCCAGCCTATCCTGCGGAACGCCTCGCATTCATGCTAGAAGATGCCCAAGTGTCAGTACTGCTAACTCAACAGAATTTACTAGCGGCGTTGCCACAACATCAAGCTCAGGTAGTATGTCTGGAGAAAATTCCCAAAGGTATTGCTGACAATCCCATTCACAACGCCACTGCTGACAACTTGGCTTATGTGATTTACACCTCTGGTTCTACTGGTCAACCAAAAGGAGTGCAGATTACCCACAGTGCTGTCGTTAACTTCTTAAGTACGATGCGCCTGAATCCTGGGCTGACTCAGCAAGATATCCTTCTCTCTGTCACCACATTATCCTTTGATATTGCCGCACTAGAACTATATCTGCCATTAATTACTGGCGCTCGTTTGGTAATAGTCAGCCGTCAAGTGGCAACTGATGCCACGCAGTTGTCAGAACAGCTAGTTTCTTCTGGTGCTACAGTCATGCAAGCTACGCCAGCTACCTGGAGGCTGCTGCTAGCTGCTGGGTGGCAAGGTAGTAGTAGGCTGAAAATTCTTTGTGGCGGTGAAGCCCTCGATCGCAGTCTTGCGGATCAGTTGCTCAAAGGAGGCTGCCAAGTGTGGAACTTATACGGGCCAACAGAAACCACCATTTGGTCAGCGATTCACAAGGTAGACGAGCAAATGGAGCCACAAGATGGCATCGTCTCTATCGGTCGCCCGATTGCCAACACACAATTCTATATTTTAGATCCAGGGCAGAAATTAGTTCCTGTGGGAATTCCGGGTGAATTGCATATTGGTGGTGCTGGATTAGCTCGTGGTTATCTTCACAGACCAGAACTCACAGTCGAGAAGTTCATCTCGCACCCCTTTCAAAGCAGAGTGAAAGAAGACCAATTTTCAAAGAAGTATCGCCTTTACAAAACTGGGGACTTGGTTCGCTACCGAGCCGACGGAACCATAGAGTTTTTGGGACGGATCGATCATCAGGTGAAAGTTCGGGGCTTCCGTATCGAACTTGGAGAAATTGAAGCCTTACTAAACCAACATCCAGAGGTGCAGACAAGTGTAGTTGTGATTCAGGGCGATGAACCCAGCGATCGCCGTTTGGTAGCTTATGTAGTTCTTCAGCGCGATCGGGTAGTGGCAATTAGTGAACTGAGCCGCTTTTTAGAGAAGAAACTACCAAGTTATATGATACCAAGAGCCTTTGTGATTTTGGAAGCACTGCCCTTAACACCTAATGGCAAAATAGACCGCCGTGCCTTGCCTGCATTTGATCCAGCCAGACCCCATCTCGAAGGAAGTGCGATCGCACCTCGCAATCCAGTAGAAGAAGTATTAGCCGGGATTTGGCAAGAAGTTCTGGGTGTGGAAATCCTTAGTATCTATGACAATTTCTTTGAGTTAGGGGGGCATTCACTATTAGCAACCAGAGTTATTTCTCGCGTGAAGAAAGCTTTTGAGGTCGATTTACCTCTACGTGGTTTATTTGAGTCACCAACGGTAGCTAGACTAGCCGCAGAAATTCACAAGGCAATGAAAGCAGAAATAGTCAGAGAAATTCCGCCCATCCAGCGCGTTGCTAGAGATGGTCACTTACCCCTGTCGTTTGCCCAACAAAGATTATGGTTATTAGAGCAACTCCAACCAGACAGCTTTATGTACAACATACCTGTCGCTGTGCGGTTCATAGGTTCTTTGAATGTGGCTTTGCTAGAACAGAGTTTGAATGAAATTGTCCGTCGTCACGAAGTCCTGAATACTACTTTTTATATGGTAGATGGACAACCATTTCAGGCGATTCCCACCGAAACCGGCGCTAACATCTTAACCCAAACTGTGACATTGCCAGTATTAGACCTACGCGACTTACCAGAGGTAGAACGGGAAGTTAAAATTCAACAACTCATTATCGAGTCAGCCCAACACACTTTTGATCTAGCCCAAGCTCCATTAATGCGATGCACTGTCCTGTGCGTCGGTGAACAAGAGCATATAGTATTGTTCACAATCCACCATATTGTTTCAGATGGCTGGTCAATGGGTATATTCATTCGGGAGTTAGCATTACTGTACGAAGCCTTTTCTTGTAACAAACCTTTTCTACTTCCAGAATTACCCATCCAATATGCAGACTTTGCTGTGTGGCAAAGACAGTGGTTACAAGGAGAAGTACTAGAAACTCAACTTGCCTACTGGAAGCAACAATTGGGGAATAACCTCCCTGTAATGCAATTATCAGATCGTCCCCGCACAGACATTAAAACCCGCCGGGGTGCTTCTCAAACTTTTGTAATTCCTCCTCAAGAGTCCTTAGCACTGCAAACCCTCTCACGCCAGCAGGGTGTCACCTTATTTATGACCTTGCTAGCAGGATTTCAGGTATTACTACAACGCTACACAAATCAAGATGACATCGTGATTGGCACTGATGTTGCTAACCGTAACTTAGCTGAAACTGAGTTGCTGATAGGTTTTTTTGTGAATCTGCTTGTCTTACGCACCGACTTGAGTGGTAATCCAAGTTTTCGAGAGTTGCTTGGGCGAGTGCGTCAAGTAGCATTAGGAGCTTATGCTCATCAAGACTTACCTTTTGATGAATTAGTAAAAGCTCTACAACCAGAGCGGAATTTAAGCAACACTCCGCCATTATTTCAGGTATTATTTGTCCTCCAAAATGCACCCATGCCGCCTTTGGAATTACCAGGACTAACCTTAAGTTTATTAGAAATTGAACACAAAGTCGCTAGATTTGATTTAGCACTATTTCTGACTGAAACAGAGCAAGGAATTTCAGGTAATTGGCAATATAACTCTGACTTATTTGATGCCAGCACTATCACTCTTATGACCGATCGCTTCCAGACACTTCTTAACAGTATAATTTCACAACCCGATGCTCGGATTGGTAGCTTAGAAATGCTTACCGAAGCTGAAAGAGAACAACAAGCTATACAAAAAAAAGAACGTAGAGCCTTTAATCAGAAAAAGTTAATCGGCATTACTCCCAAAGCTGTTAGCTTGTTACCAGAAACATTGGTAAAAACTAATTATCTCCAACCTGGGCAAACATTTCCTCTCGTAATTCAGCCAGCTACAGACGATATTGATTTGGTAACTTGGGCTAAAACTAACCAGGAATTTATCCAGACAGAATTATTAAAGCATGGGGCAATTTTATTTCGAGGTTTTAATGTAGAATTAGTCTCAGAATTTGAAAGTTTTGCTCAGACAATTTCGCCAGAATTGTTTGGTGATTATGGTGATTTACCTCGAACTGGAGAAGGTGGTAAAGTTTATGGTTCTACCCCTTATCCACCGGATAAAGCAATCCTTTTTCATAATGAAAGCTCTCATTTACATCAGTGGCCGCTGAAAATTTGGTTTTTCTGTGTGCAACCAGCACAACAAGGTGGAGAAACACCGATTATAGACTGCCGCAAAGCTTACAAAATTCTCAATACCAAGCTGCGGGAAAGATTAGATCAAAAACAATTAATGTATGTTCGTCACTATACAAATGGTCTAGATGTAAGCTGGCAAAACTTCTTTCGTACCGATGATAAATCTATCGTAGAAAATTATTGTCGTCAGACTAAAATTGATTTTGAATGGTATGATGATAACAGTCTAATTACGCGCCAAGTTCGTCCAGCTTTAGCAGTACATCCAAAAACGAACGAACCTGTATTTTTTAATCAAATTCAGTTACACCATATAGCGTATCTAGATCCAGAAGTTCGGGAATCTTTATTGTCTACTTTTGGAGATGAAAAGCTACCGCGTAATGTTCATTACGGAGACGGTACTCCTATAGAAGACTCAGTTATTGCAGAAATAAATGAAGTTTATCAGCAGTCTCAGACGAGCTTTACTTGGCAAAAAACTGATATTTTAATGTTAGATAATATGCTGACTGCTCACGGGCGAAATCCATATATAGGTTCTCGCAAACTTGTTGTGGCAATGGCAGAAATGATTCAATAATCGAAAAAAATAAATATAAATAAATTCCATTAAAAGGAGGATGAATACTTGATATCTTCAGAACAACGCAATACTAATCATGATGCGATCGCTTCCATTTACGATTTGAAAAGTCTACTAGAACGCCACGACATTGTGCTGGAGTGTATAGACAAATTAATCCTTCAAAATATTCCAGAAGGAGCGCATATTTTTGACCTCGGTTGCGGTACAGGACAAATTGCCCAACGGCTACTAAAAAGAGGTTATCAAGTAACTGGGCTTGATAGCTCTGAAGGAATGCTTAATATTGCTCGTGAGAATGCACCAGAAGCTAAGTTTATTCTAGATGATGCCCGCTTTTTTAAATTACCGCCAACTTTTCATGCAGTTATTTCCACAGATGTAGTTCTGAATTATATCCTCAGCATTGAAGAATTACAGAATACATTGCAAAACGTGTATGATGCTTTGCTAGAAAATGGTATATTTGCCTTTGAATTATATCTAGAAGAATTATGTGAATCAAATTGGAAAAATAACGAATCTGGTGGGGGTGTTAAAGAAGATAATGTCTGGGTTGATATTTGGAGCTACGATCCAAATACCAAAATAGGTCGAAAAGATACCACCAGATTTGAATTTATAAATGGTAACTGGCAACGCTTAGATAGAAGCTTTTTCTTAAAACCTTATTCAGCAGCAGAGGTTAAAATAGCTCTGGAAAAAGTAGGATTCACAGAAATCAGTATCTATGATATTAACCGCGAACTTGAAGTAAACAAAACCTCTGAAGCTGCCTGCTTCGTTTGTCGTAAACAGCTAAGTAAATAGGCATAACTCAGCAACATTGTATTTTCTTTATGAAGAATAACGATAAATATAACCATCCTAAATAAGTCGTGAACATCTCCAATTCTTCTCTCTGCGTTCTCTGCGCCTCTGTGGTTAATTTATTTTAAAAATGATTTAGGATTCCTATATATGCCAACTCAAATAACTCAAGGTTTTCGCCTTTCCCCTCAACAGAAACATATTTGGTCATTACAGCAAAATAATTCCGCTTATTTTGCTCAATGTGCCCTTCTTCTAGAAGGCAATCTCAAACCAGAAGTATTAAAAGCTGCTTTAGAACAAGTCATTATTCGACATGGAATTTTACGTACAACTTTTCACTGCCTACCGGGAATGAAAATTCCTATGATGGATGTAAAAAATAGTAGTATTCTATCGTGGGATAACATCGATCTGAGTCATTGTGAACCCAAAGAAATCTCAAGTAAAATTGCAGAGCTTTTCCAAACAGCAGCGTCCCTAACTTTGGACTTTGAGCAAGGAACACTGTTACATATATCTCTACTAACGCTATCAACAAAAAAGCATATTTTAGTTATTAGTCTGCCTTCAGTTTGTGCCGATACTTGGACACTCAAAAATCTGGTGACAGAAATCAGCAATTCATACTCTGCTTGTTTACAAGGTGAGAGACTATCTGAAGAAGTTGTACAATATCTACAATTCTCAGAATGGCAGAATCAATTACTCGCAGATGAAGATGCAGAAGCAGCCAAGCAATATTGGCATGAGCAACTTTCTCGACTTGCTTCGTTGAAATTACCTTTTGAAAGCCAGCCGTCACAGCCATCCAAGTTTGAGATCAACTGCTGTCGATTAGATATTCCTCCTGATGTGACAGCCAAGATTGCCAACTTAGCTCAAAAGTATGATAATTCTACTGCTGTCATCTTACTAGCTTGCTGGCAAACGCTGATTTGGCGACTTACAGGACAGCCAGATATCGTTATTGGTATGGCTAGCGATCGCAGAGACTACGAAGAACTATACAGTTTATTAGGACTTGTTGCTACTTGGTTGCCAATTAAAAGCCATTTGACACCAGACTTACGCTTTCAAGAAGTTGTACAATTAACTAATCAGACTATAGAAGCTAGTGCAGAATGGCAAGATTATTTTGTGCCAGAACCGATAGAAAATCACGAACAACTAGCTTTTCCCATCGGCTTCGAGTTTGAGCAACTACCAGAAAAACTCGTTGCTGGCGACGTATCATTTTCTCTTGAGCAATATTACAGTTGTATTGAACAATTTAAAGTAAAACTCACTTGTACTCAACGCGAGCATTCTTTAACCACAGAGTTCTACTACGATGTAAATTACTTTACAGCCGATACTATTGAACGTCTAGCCAGAGAATTCCAAACTTTATTAACGAGTGTAACTGCTCATCCCGAAGAGAAGATTAGCCAATTAGAAATTCTCAGCTTTAGCGATCGCCAACAATTACTAGTAGAATTTAACCAAACACATATTGACAATCCCCAATATAAATGTATTCACCAACTATTTGAAGAACAAGTACAAAAAACACCAAATAAAATTGCCGTTGTCTTTGAAGATCAGCAACTCACTTATGCACAGTTGAACCGCAAAGCTAATCAACTTGCCCACTATTTGCAACAGCGAGGAGTCAAGCCGGAAGTTTTAGTAGGACTTTGCACAGAGCGATCGCTCTTGATGATTATTGGGCTTTTGGGCATCATAAAAGCTGGTGGAGCCTATCTACCACTAGATCCAACCTTACCCAAGGAAGGTTTTGCTAGCCGATTGCAGGATATCGAAATACCATTGATATTGACACAACAGCGATTAGTCGATAACCTGCCAACAGATGTAGCACAGATAATTTGCTTAGACACAGATTGGGATATCATTGCCGATCATAAAGATGAAAATTCCATCAGTGCAGTAACAGCCCAGAATTTAGTTTATGTTTTGTTCACCTCTGGCTCTACTGGTAAACCGAAGGGAGTTGCCATCGAACACCAGCAACTGCTGAATTACCTTCACGGAATCACACAGAGGTTAGACTTATCAAGCACAACTAACTTTGCCACTGTTTCCACCTTAGCTGCTGACTTGGGTAACACTGGAATCTTTGCTGCCCTTTGTACTGGTGGATGTCTGCATATATTATCCATTGAGTGTGCTACTGACTCAGCAATCTTGGCAAAATACTGCCGCACCCATCCCATTGACTGCCTCAAAATTGTCCCCTCCCACCTTGCTACTCTTCTCGCCTCTGCCCCATCCGATTCCATCTTGCCCCGCCAGCAGCTAATTCTGGGTGGCGAAGCTGCAAGTTGGCAACTTATTGAGCAGATTCGGCAGCAAGCTCCATCCAGCTTAATCTTCAATCACTATGGCCCTACAGAAGCCACCGTAGGGGTTACTACCTTCGCAGTTCAAAATCAGCAAATTAGTACGCAGACAGTACCCCTTGGTCGTCCGCTTGCCAATACGCAGATTTATCTACTAGATAAGCAACTGCAACCAGTACCCATTGGTGTACCAGGTGAATTGTATATTGGTGGTGCGGGGTTAGCCAGAGGTTATCTCAATCGCTCTGATCTAACGGCAGAAAAGTTTATTCCTAATCCTTTTGCAGAGATGGGTTCACGTCTATACAAAACTGGTGATATGGCTCGTTACTTAGCTGACGGCAATATTGAATTCATTGGGCGAGTTGATCAGCAGGTAAAAATTAGGGGTTTCCGTGTTGAACTTGGAGAAATTGAAAGCGTACTGTGTCAACATCCGCAAGTACAACAAGCTGTAGTTTCTGTTCGGGAAGACAATAGCAACAAATCCTTAATAGCCTACGTTGTTTCTAAGCAAACACAAACACCCAATGTTAGCGAACTGCAAAAATTTCTTAGAGAAAAACTACCAGAATACATGATGCCCTCAACTTTTATCATGTTGAAGGCTCTGCCACTAACATCCAATGGTAAAATCAACCGTAATGCACTTCCAGAATCAAATGGCGATCGCCCAGAATTGGCAGCAAATTATGAACCACCACAAACTGAGGTAGAGCAAAGCATCGCTGATATCTGGCAACAGATCCTTCATGTTGAGAAAGTGGGCATTCATGATAATTTCTTTGATATCGGTGGTCACTCATTATTGCTTGTTCAAGCTCACGCTAAACTACGAGAAATTTTCCTCAGCAATATATCAGTGATTAATTTATTTGAATATCCAACTATCAACTCATTAGCTAAATATTTAACCCGAAAACAGACGGAAGTAGCTTCTTTTGAAGAAAGCACTCAACGCGCCCAAAGCCGCACTGATTCTAGGCAGTCAAGGGCGCAATATAGGTAAAATAATGTGACCAAAAGTAGCACGGACAAAACCTTTACTAATAACAGCTTACCCATGACACCTGACGATTGTAAGGAGACTCAAATCAGCGATTTAGACATAGCTATTATCGGTATATCGGGACGTTTTCCTAAAGCCAGTAATTTGGATAAGTTCTGGCAAAACCTCAAAGATGGTTTGGAAGCAATTTCATTTTTTTCAGACCAAGAGCTAGAATCAATGGGAGTAGATACAACTACCTTAAATAACCCAAATTATGTCAAAGCAAATGCTGTACTAGAAGATATAGAATTATTTGATGCTGCATTCTTTGATTACTCTCCCAAAACAGCAGAAATAATAGATCCCCAGCACCGCCTCTTTTTGGAAACAGCTTGGGAGGCTTTGGAAAGTGCTGGCTATGATTCTAAAACTTATCAAGGTCGAATTAGTGTTTACGGTAGCGCCAGTATTAGTAGTTACTTTTTATTCAATCTTTTTTCTAATCCTGAATTAATCAAATTAGTTGGTCTTGACCAAATTAGACATCATAATCGTACAGATAATCTGACTACACGAGTTGCTTATAAATTAGATTTAAAGGGTTCAGCTATCACCGTCCAAACTGGATGTTCTAGTTCATTAGTTGCTATTCATTTAGCCTGCCAAAGCTTAATAGATCGTGAATCCGATCTGGTTTTAGCAGGTGGAGTTTCTATAACTAACTTAAAAAAGACTGGCTATGCGTATCAAGAGGGAGGAATTTTGTCTCCCGATGGACATTGCCGCGCCTTTGATGCCAAAGCGCAAGGAACAGTTGGCGGTGATGGGGTAGGTATAGTAATTTTAAAACGATTAGCAGATGCGATCGCTAATGGAGACTATATTCATGCTGTAATTAAAGGTTCAGCGATTAATAATGATGGTTCTGCCAAAATTGGCTATACAGCTCCTAGTATCGATGGTCAAGCCAAAGTGATTGCTGAAGCTCTCGCCATCAGCAGAATTGAACCCGATATGGTCAGTTATGTAGAGGCTCATGGCACCGGCACCGTTTTAGGAGATCCGATTGAAATTGCAGCGTTAACTAAATCTTTTCGCGCCAGAACTCAGAAAAAGAATTTCTGTGCTATTGGTTCAGTAAAAACGAATATCGGCCACCTAGATACTGCATCTGGTGTTGCAGGCTTAATCAAGACTGTCCTCGCACTCAAACACAAGCAAATACCACCCAGCTTACACTTTCAAGAACCATCACCCCAGATTGATTTTGCTAATAGTCCCTTCTACGTTAACGACAAGCTTTCAGAATGGAAGTCAAACGGGAATCCTAGACGTGCAGGAGTCAGTTCTTTTGGTATTGGTGGCACTAATGCTCATGTAGTTCTAGAAGAAGCTCCGGTAGAGAAGCAGTGGAGGCAAGGGGAGCAGGGTAGGAAACATCATCTGTTAGTTGTTTCTGCGAAAACAGAATCAGCATTAGAGACAGCTACGGCAAATCTGGCTAATCACCTCAAACAGCATCCCGATTTAAACTTAGCTGATGTTGCTTACACTCTTAAAGTAGGCCGTCGAGCTTTTGACTATCGTCGGATGGTAGTTTGTCAAGATATTGATGATGCAATCAAAGTTTTAGAAACAAAAGACCGGGAACGAGTTCTCACGCACTATCAAGAACCAGGTGAGCCAGAAGTTGTATTTATGTTTCCTGGTCAGGGATCTCAATATGTAGGAATGGGTCTAGGATTATACCAAACTGAGCCAATTTTCCGCGAACAAGTTGATTATTGCTGTAAGCAACTTAAACCTATTTTAGGGTTAGACTTATGCACTATTCTCTATCCCAGCCAAGAACAGAGCCAATGGGCGACACAGCAGTTAATACAAACTAATATTACCCAGCCGGCGTTGTTCGTAATTGAATATGCTTTAGCACAATTGTGGATAGCTAGAGGAGTGCATCCTAGTGCAATGATTGGTCACAGTATAGGAGAATATGTCGCTGCTTGTTTAGCTGGGGTATTTTCTCTAGAAGATGCTTTGATGCTAGTTGCTACTCGTGGGCAACTGATGCAGCAACTACCTTCAGGCGCAATGCTGGCTGTAGCGCTACCGGAGAAAAAAGTTATGCAGATGCTAGGTGATAAACTCTCCTTAGCAGCCATTAACGCACCAGAGCGTTGTGTAGTTTCGGGCCCAAGCGCAGAGATTGAAGATTTGCAAAACCGCTTAACTGAGCAAGGGATTGACTACCGTTCTCTGCATACATCTCACGCCTTTCATTCTCAAATGATGGACTCGATTCTAGAGCCGTTTACCAAGCTATTAGCAAAAATCAATCTTAATCACCCAAAAATTCCTTTTTTATCTAACGTAACTGGTACTTGGATCACTCCAGAAGAGGCAATAAATAACAGTTATTGGGCTAAACATTTGCGGTCATCAGTACGCTTTGCTGATGGCATTACTGAATTGTGTAAACAGCCAAATCGGATTTTTTTAGAAGTTGGGGCTGGTCGCACTTTAAGTACTTTGACTAAGCAACAATTCCCGGAAAAATTTGTGTTTTGTTCTATAAGTCATCCTCAAGATCAACAATCTGATGCTGTATTTTTATTAAAGACTCTGGGATCTTTATGGATGTATGGGATACAAGTAGATTGGTCAGGGTTTTATGCCAATCAAAAACTTCATCGACTTCCTTTACCGACTTATCCTTTTGAACGAAAAAAATACTGGATTGATTCTGCTAACGTTAATGAGTTGAATCGATTGAATAGCAAAGAAAATTATAATGATCAGAAGTTGCAGAATGAACAAATTAGTAGTCAACCAAATAATTTAGGAGATAAATCACAACATTTAAGTATTCAATCCCAGCAAAACAATATCCTTCAACTTAATAGCAAAAATCAAAACAGTGGAGATCGTATTAAAAAAATAATAAATAGTCAAATCTCTATCATGTTTAAGCAATTAGAACTATTAGAAAAAGATATATGATTTCAGCTAACAGTAATTCCCCTTTTTAGTGATTAGCAGTTTCAATAAATGTAAAATATTATGGATGAAGATTCTCAATATAAAAAAATAGTATCAACGCTCAAGTACATTGTTAGTGAATCATTGGGAGTTAAATCAACGGTAATAGATATTCATACTCCTTTTCTACAGATGGGCGTTGACTCTCTAATTTTATTGCAAATTAATCGTACTATTCAACAACAGCTAGATATCGATATTCCTTTTCGTTTATTGCTTGAAAATTTATCAACGATTCATGCGTTAGGAACTCATATAGCTCAAGAAATACCTCCAAAAAATCTTATTTTAGAGCCTTCTTTTCAGGAATCAACATTTAGTCCAATATTACAAGCACATACTGAACCGACACTTGTCATACAGACTTCAGATACAGAAAATTTGGAGCCAGAAGATGAAAAATTTGTAACAGGTACACTACTCGAAGAGGTAATAGAACAGCAGCTTGAATTGATGTCCAAACAGCTAGCAATTTTGCAAAAAGCAGGTTCATCTAAGAAGATATTATCTGTACAAAAAGCAATCATATCTACCCCTATTCAGGATGAGGTAAGACAAGTTGCTAAATCTTTAATTAATAACTCTGATATTCCAGAAAGTTCATCATCGATTCAGGTTGAGTCTAAGCAACAACTCATAAACCAAACAATTGAGCCTCTTGATTTAGAATCAAAGACTCTGTTAACTCCCGGTCAACAAAAACATTTAGATGCTTTAATTGCACGTTTTGTTCAACTGACTCCAGAATCTAAACGACTTACTCAAGCTTATCGTTCCTACCATGCTAATAGCAGAGCAATAACAGGGTTCTTGCCCTCGATTAAAGAGATGTTGTATCCCATTCATGGACAGCGTGGGGAAGGAGCCAGACTTTGGGATGTTGATGGCAAAGAATATGTAGACATTTCGATGGGGTTTGGGGCGCTTTTATTTGGTCATTCACCTTCCTTTGTCATCGAAGCTATTCAAGAACAAATAAAGCAAGGTATATTGCACGGGCCACAATCGCGTCTTGCCGGTCAGGTTGC